>NZ_JBMRBK010000041.1:0-156905 GCF_057351765.1 Trinickia sp.
GCGGTCGTAGTCGGGAGGGCCGCAATCGAGAAGATCGAGGCGGGGGCGGAGCGCGGGATCTCGCAGTTCGTGAACCGCGAGGTGACCAAGCTGGGCCGTCCCGAGCTGACGAGCGCGCAGATCGTGGTGTCGGGTGGCCGGGGTCTGGGCAGCGGCGAGAACTATCAGAGCGTGCTCGTGCCGCTGGCCGACAAGCTCGGCGCGGCGTTGGGCGCCTCGCGCGCCGCGGTGGATGCGGGCTATGTACCCAACGATTACCAGGTGGGCCAGACGGGCAAGATCGTCGCACCGCAACTGTACGTTGCGGTCGGTATCTCGGGTGCGATTCAGCATCTGGCCGGCATGAAGGATTCGAAGGTGATCGTCGCGATCAACAAGGATCCCGAGGCGCCGATCTTCAGCGTGGCCGATTACGGACTCGTCGGCGATCTGTTCGCGCTCGTGCCGGAGCTGGTCGCGGAGCTCGGCTGAACGAACGACGACGCGCCGTTCGACTAGGCGCCTGACGGCAACAGGGGAAGGGGCGCGGCGCGCCCCTTTTTTTTTTACGGCCCCAGTTAGCGCTTTAGCGCTTACTGGGGCCCAATGCAGAGCAAGGCCCCCAGTTAGCGCTTTAGCGGTTACTGGGGCCCAATGCAGAGCTGTCGACCGCAGTTGGCGCTTTAGCGCCTTACTGCGGTCCCATGCAGAGCAAGGCCCTCAGTTAGCGCTTTAGCGGTTACTGGGGCCCCAATGCAGAGCAACGACTCAGGAGGAGCACGATGAGCTATACCGCGCCCATCAGGGACATGCTATTCGCGATGAAGGAACTGGCCGGTCTCGAGACGGTTGCCGCGTTGCCGGGCAGCGATGACGCGACCCTCGAAACGGCGCAAGCCGTGCTCGGCGAGTCGGCGAAACTGTGCGAGCAAGTGCTTGCTCCGCTGAATGTCGAGGGCGACCGCCATCCGAGCGTCTGGAAGGACGGTGCCGTCACCGCGACGCCCGGTTTCAAGGAAGCGTTCCGCCAGTTCGTCGAGGGTGGTTGGCAAGGTGTGCAGCATCCCGTCGACTACGACGGGCAAGGTTTGCCCAAGCTCATCGCGACGCCCTGCGTCGAGATGCTCAATGCCGCGAATCTTTCGTTCGCGCTCTGTCCGCTGCTGACCGACGGCGCGATCGAAGCGCTGCTCACGGCCGGTAGCGCCGAGCAGAAGCAGCGCTATGTGCCCAAGCTGCTTTCAGGCGAGTGGACAGGGACGATGAACCTCACGGAGCCGCAGGCCGGCTCCGATCTCGCACTGGTACGCACACGCGCCGAGCCCCAAGGCGACGGTACCTATCGAATCTTCGGCACGAAGATTTTCATCACCTGGGGCGAGCACGACATGGCCGAGAACATCGTCCACCTCGTGCTCGCGCGCACGCCCGATGCGCCGGAGGGCGTAAAAGGCATCTCGCTTTTCATCGTGCCCAAGTTCCAGATAGACGACGATGGCAAGCTCGGCGCGCGCAACGACGTGCACTGCGTATCGATCGAGCACAAGCTCGGCATCAAGGCGAGCCCGACCACCGTGCTCCAGTTCGGCGACCATGGCGGCGCGACCGGCTACCTCGTCGGCGAAGAGAACCGCGGTCTCGAATACATGTTCATCATGATGAATGCGGCGCGTTTCGCCGTCGGCATACAAGGCGTGGCCATCGCGGACCGTGCGTACCAAAAGGCGGTGGCTTACGCAAAGGAGCGCGTGCAGAGCCGCCCGGTCGACGGTAGCGCGAAAGACCCCGTCACGATCATTCATCATCCCGACGTGCGCAGAATGCTCGCCACCATGCGCGCGTTGACGGAAGGTGCGCGCGCCCTCGCGTATGTTGCGGCGGCGCACTGCGACGTTGCACATCGTCATGCCGATGCCGCCGTGCGCGCCGAACATCAGGCGCTCTACGAGTATCTCGTGCCCATTGTGAAGGGGTGGAGTACCGAGCTTTCGATCGAGGTCGCGAGTCTCGGCGTGCAAGTGCATGGCGGCATGGGTTTCATCGAGGAAACGGGGGCAGCTCAGTACTATCGCGACGCGCGCATTCTGACCATCTACGAAGGCACCACGGCGATCCAGGCGAACGACCTCGTCGGTCGCAAGACGTTGCGCGATGGCGGCGCCGTCGCAAAGAAGTTCGCCGCGCAGATTCGCGCGACACTCGATGCGCTTTCGGCGCACGAGGGGCCCGCTTTCGCGGCCATGCGTTTGCAGTTGTCGCTGGCGGTGCGCTCGTTCGACACGGTCGTCGATTTCGTGCTCGCCAATGCGAAGTCCGATCCAAAAGCCGTGTTCGCGGGCAGTGTGCTGTACCTGGAGCTCGCGGGCATCGTGCTCGCAGGCTGGCATATGGCGCGTGCCATGCTCGTCGCGGCGCGCGACGAGGTCGGCGACGCGCCGTTTTATGGCGCAAAGATCGCAACCGCGCGCTTTTTCGCCGAGCAAATCCTGCCTCGGGCCGCCGCGCTCGAAACGGCCATCGTCACCGGCAAGGGCGGCGAGGGCATCTATGCACTGTCCGAAGACCAGTTCTGAAAATGCAAACGGCGCCCGTGTGGGGCGCCGCTTGTGCTGCCTGGGCTCTTCGGGTGGCGTGAGCCGTTACGCGTAAGCGGGTCGGGGCGACGTGCCGATGTCGCCCAGATAGCGATGCACCGATAGGTCGTCCGCCTGGATGGCGGGGCGCCGGCCGGAGATGAGGTCGGCAAGCAGTTGGCCCGAGCCGCACGACATCGTCCAGCCCAGCGTGCCGTGGCCGGTATTGAGGAACAGATTCGCGACAGGCGTGCGGCCGACGATCGGCGTGCCGTCCGGGGTCATCGGGCGCAAGCCCGTCCAGAACGTCGCATGCGCCGTATCACCGCCGCCGGGGAAAAGGTCGTTGACGCACATCTCGAGCGTCTCGCGGCGTGCGTTGCGCAGTTTCTGATCGAAGCCGACGATTTCCGCCATGCCGCCCACTCGAATCCGATCGTCGAAGCGCGTGATCGCGATCTTGTACGTTTCGTCGAGCACCGTCGATACAGGCGCCGCGGCGGGGTTGACGATGGGTGCCGTGATCGAATAGCCCTTGAGCGGATAAACCGGAATCTTCACGATGTCGGCCACGAACTGCGTCGAATACGCACCGAATGCGACGACGTAGGTGTCGGCGCGCAGTGTTTCGTTGCCGCAGCGGACACCGGCGATCCTGCCACCCGCCATCTCGAGTGCATCGACGGGCGTGTTGTAGCGGAACTTCACGCCGAGCTGTTCGGCGAGCGCGGCCAGCCGTGTCGTGAACAGCTGGCAGTCGCCCGTTTCGTCGCCCGGAAGACGCAACCCGCCCGTCAACTTGTGCGAGACGGCGGCGAGTGCGGGTTCCGCGCGCGAGAGTTCGTCCGGCGCGAGCAGTTCGTAAGGCACCTGCGCCTCGCGCAGCACCGCAATGTCTTTCTGCGCACCGTCGAGTTGCTGCTGCGTGCGAAAGAGTTGCAGCGTGCCGCCCGTGCGGCCTTCGTACTGGATACCGGTATCGGCGCGCAATGCTTGCAGGCAATCGCGGCTGTACTCCGCCAGGCGCACCATGCGGCCCTTGTTGACCGCGTAGCGCTCGGCCGTGCAATTGCGCAGCATTTGCCACATCCAGCTCAATTGGAACTGCGTGCCGTCCAGGCGGATGGCGAGCGGGGCATGCTTTTGGAACATCCACTTGACGGCTTTCAGCGGAACGCCGGGCGCGGCCCACGGTGCCGCGTAACCGGGGGAAATCTGGCCCGCGTTCGCAAAGCTCGTTTCGAGCGCGGGACCCGCGGCGCGGTCGACCACGGTGACTTCATGGCCCGCGCGCGCCAGGTAATAGGCGCTCGTTACGCCCACCACGCCGCTGCCCAAGACGATGACTCGCATAGCTACTCCAAAAGACGCTTGGTCCAGTTATTGGAGCTATACTATTGCGACGAAAGCAGTTTTTGTTTTTGTAGTTTTCATATTTTTGGTGAAAGCAATGAGAACGCAGCGCCAGCCGATCCGCAAGCTCGACAAGCTCGACCACCATATCCTGCGCATCCTTCAGGAAGACGGCCGTATCGCGATGAAGGACCTGGCCGAGCGCGTGGGGCTGACGGTCACGCCGTGCATCGAGCGCGTCAAGCGCATGGAGCGCGACGGGGTCATCACGGGCTACTACGCGCGTATCGATCCGGCTCAGCTCGGCGCGGCGCTGCTCGTGTTCGTCGAAATCACACTGGGCCACAAGAGCGGCAACATGTTCGAGCAGTTTCGGCGCGAGGTGCACAAGATTCCCGAGGTGCTCGAGTGCCATCTGGTGTCGGGCGAGTTCGACTATCTCATCAAGGCGCGCATCGGCGAGATGGCCGATTACCGCAAGTTGCTCGGCGACATCCTCTTGCAGTTGCCGGGCGCGGTGCAGTCGAAGAGCTATGTCGTCATGGAGGAAATCAAGGAGACGCTCGCGATCCCGGTCCCGGGTTGAGGCTCAGGCGAGCCGCCCGGTGTGTCTCGGCGCCGCGGCAGAGGGGTTCGCCGCGGCGCTCGCCTGCACGTCGCTCAGGCCGGTTGCGCTGCCGCGTCGAGAAAGCCCGTGACGCTCGAGAAGCGTCCCGTTGCGTCGACGACGGCAAAGTCCGATCCCCTTGCCGCTACCGTGCCGTCCGGGCCGACCAGCTCCCAGGAGAAGCGCACGTACGGGCCGAATCCGTCGATGTCGGTGCTGAGGCGGAAGACGAAGGCCGGGAATCGCTCATGCACGGCCGCAATCATGGTGTCGATGCCTTCATGGCCCTTGCCTTCGAGCATGGGATCGACATAGACGGCTCCGTCGGCATAGGTTTCGGCGATGAGCGCGCGGCGGCGCACGGCGTCGGTCTCGTTCCAGGCGGCGAAGTAGCGGGCGACGAGCGGGGTATGTACGTTCATGTCAGGCTCCTTGGACGTTCAATGGCGGCGCGAGGCCGCGGGTGGTGCGGTCGCCGCTTCGGGAATGGCGACTCGCTCGAGAACGAAGGATCGTCGAAACCGCGAGGCCGGTCGATTACGTCGCAGGTAATGGAAATGCCGCGCCGATTCGTTATGATCGACGCATGAATACGCTTGCCACTTCGTTTCGAAGCCCTCCCGCGCCGCGCGGCACGAGCCGCGGCGTCGGCGATCTACTGCGCGAATGGCGCCAGCGGCGCCGCATGAGCCAACTCGTGCTCGCTACGGAAGCGCAGATTTCGTCGCGGCACTTGAGCTTCGTGGAATCGGGCCGCGCCGTGCCGAGCCGGGAGATGATCCTGCGTCTGGCCGAGCGCCTCGAGGTGCCGCTGAGGGCGCGCAATGCGCTCTTCGTGGCGGCCGGCTACGCTCCGCTTTTTCGCGAGCGTCCGCTCGACGATCCTCAACTCAGTGCTGCGCGCCAGGCGGTGGAACTCGTGCTGCGCGCGCACGAGCCGTTTCCCGCACTGGCCGTCGACCGGCATTGGACGATGATCGCTGCAAACGGCGCGCTCGCGCCGCTCGTGGCGGGCGCCGCGCCGAGACTCCTCGAGCCGCCCGTCAATGTGTTGCGTCTGTCGCTGCATCCCGAAGGGCTCGCGAGCAGTATCGTCAACTGGTTTGCCTGGCGCGCGCATGTGCTCCAGCGCGTCGAGCGCCAGGCCCAGACGAGCGGGGATGCGGTGCTCGAAGCGCTCGTCGAGGAACTGGCGGCCTATCCCGCGCCGCCTGGCGCCGAGGACGTGCCAGGGGACACGGAGATGCCCTCGGATATCGTCGTGCCGTTGCTCCTGCGTACGGCGCTCGGAACGTTGTCGTTCTTCAGCACGACGACGGTGTTCGGTACGCCCGTCGACATTACGCTCGCGGAACTCGCCATCGAGGCGTTTTTTCCGAGCGACGAGCAAACGGGCGAGGCGCTGCGCGCGTACGCGAGGGAACGAACGGCGTAGCGTGCTCGCCCGGCACGGGCTTTCTATACTTTGGCTTTGGCCGACGCGGCGGACAGCGCGCGGCGCGCCGGCTGGCCGAGCGCCGCGAGCACGCCGGCGGCCGAGAGGATGGCCGACACCTTCATCGCGGCACCGAAACCGGAGGCGAACGCCTGAGGTGACGCGTAACGCCCGCCCACCGAGAACGCGACAACGGCCAGCGCGATGCCGGCTGCGCCTCCCAGAATCCGGAACATATTGAAGATGCCCGAGGCCTTGCCGATCTCCTTGAGGCTCACCGCGCCCACCGCGGCCTTTTGCGCCGCGGGACCGGCCATGGACACGCCGGCGCCGGCGAGCGTCAGCGCGACGGCAAGGTGGAGGTACGACACATCGGGCGTTGCGTTGTACGCGACCCAGGCGAATCCCAGCGTTTGCAACGCAAGTCCCACGATCATGAGCGCGCGTTCGCCGATCTTGTCGACGAGCCCGCCCGCGACCGGTGCGACGACGAACAGCGTGGCCGTCCATGGCAAAAGGCGCAGACCCGCGCCTAGCGGATCGCACCCTTGGGCGACCTGGAAGAACTGCGGCAGGAAGAACACTACGCCGTACATGGCGGCGTAGAAGAGAAAGCTGGCGGCGATGCTCGCGGAGAATGCGCGCGAGCCGAACATACGCATCGGCATCATCGGCTGCGCGGCGGCATGCTCGCGCGCGACGAATGCTACCGCGAGCGCCGCGCCGCCCCCGAGTGCGGCGACGACTTCGGCGCTGCTCCAGCCTGCAACACTGCCGCGAATGAGGCCCCAGACGATGCCGAGCGCGGCGAGCGCGGCCAGCACCATGCCCGGCACATCGACGGCGACAGCCGGGCCGAAGCTCTCGGGGATACGACGCCACGCAAGCGGCACGATGACGAGGGCGATCGGGACGTTGATCCAGAAGATCCATTGCCACGACAGCTTGCCCGCGATGGCTCCGCCGAGCACGGGCCCCACGATGAGCGCGAGCCCGGTGATGCCGCTGAAGAGCCCGAGCGCTTTGCCGCGCCGCTCGGGCGGATAGGCGGCGGTGAGGATGGCCATCGCCAGCGGCATGATGAACGCTGCACCGGCGCCCTGTGCAATACGGGCGGCGATGAGCCAGGCGACGCTTTTTGCGAGTGCGCAAGCCGCCGACGATACGGCGAACAGCGCTACACCGAACACGAACATGCGTCGGCGTCCGAAGCGGTCGCCCAGTGCCGCGCCGGTGAGCAGTACCGTGGCGATGCTGAGGTTGTAGGCGTTGACGGTCCATTGCAACGCATCGAGCGAGGCGCCGAGATCGGCTCGGATCGCGTTGATCGCCGTGGCGACGACCATCGCGTCGAGCATCGCCATCAACGCGGCGACGGACGTCAGGGCGAGTACCCACTTTTGCATCGATTGCTGATCGGTCGGAGGGTTCATCATGCAGTCCTGGTCATTAAGGGGGTGGCTGTATATCGATCGATGAGGACGTCGGGGCTCGGCGCACGTCGTGCGACGATGAAGCGAGCGTCGAAGGCGGTGTCTAAGCGCTCGCCGGCATGCGTGCGGCGCCATCGGCTTGCGCCGTGTGCAGGAACTCCGCGACCGTGGCGTTGAACTGCGCCGCGTCAAGCACGGGCGCGGCGTGCATGCCGTTCGGCAGCACGACGAGCCGGGCGCTTGCGATGCGTGCCGCGATACCTTCGGCCACGATCCGGTAGAACGGTCTCGTCAGCGCGCCGTGGGCAATCGCGATCGGCATCGTCAGCGAGCCCAACGCGGACGCATCGATGCCCGGCAACGGTTTCGTGCCGAACAGCAGTGCAACCGTGCGCGCGTTGTCGAGAAAACAGCGGCGCATGTCGGAGGGCAAGGTGTCGAAGAGCCCGGGCCGGCCGTGGGCATGATCGAATATTTGTCGAACCGCATCGGCCGTGTCGCCTCGCGCGAGCGCGGCGAGCGCCGGTCCGACCATCTCGCCCCTGTCTTTGGCGGCGGCCTCCTGCGCGACGCGATCGCCTAGCCATGCCAGATTGGCCGGCTCGTACGCGAACAACGAGCGGACGCACTCGGGATGACGCGCGGCGAGCTCGAGCGAGAGCGAGGCGCCGTACGACCAGCCGACGACGTCGACGGGACCCGCCCCGAGCGCTCGAATGAGCGCGGCGAGATCCTCGACGTGCGTATCGAGCGAAAACCGCTCGCCGGAGTCGGGCCACGGCGCGAGACCGAAGTAGCGCTGTGTCGCTCCGATGTAGCGGTGCGATCGCGCAAAGGCGGCGCGCTGGTTGCGCCAGACGCGCTCGTCCGAGATGTAGCCATGAACGAAGACGATGGGCGAGCCGTGCCCTTCGTCGACATAGTGCAACGGTGTGCCGTCCAAATCGATTTGCCGGACCTTCGTGCTCATCCCCATCCTCCTCAACGGCCTTGCATGGCGCGATCGATCTCGGCGCGCAGGGTGGCCTGGAAGGCGGCGACGTGCCGGACATCGAGCATCGTGTGATGCTCGCCGCCAACCTCGATATAGCGGTTCGTCCCGCGCGTGAACGCGTCCCAGCGCTTGAGCTCCTGCTCGAGATAGTCGGCTTTCGTGCCCCAGAGCGGGTCGGCGTAAAAGATGCTGACCGCTTCGACGGTGCCGGACGGCCGGTGCGCATGACCGATGTCGGACAGCCCCAGCGCGAGTGCCGACCAAGCCTTGAAGTGCGGCAGATCGAGCCCGAGTTCCATGAGCCGCGACTTCGGTGCCAGTGCATAGATGGACTCGCAGGGGTCTTCGTTCGGGCCGAGCGTCGCGCGCAGCGAATCGGGTAGCCGCTCCATCTGCTCGCGATCGATGAGCGAGAGGAAGAATGCGAGCATGACCGCGCTCTCCACCGCATCGACCTTGCCGCGAGGATGTTTGATGAGCGGCGGTGCATCGATGCTGCCGATGAACGCAACGCGCTCGCCGAGCGCTTCCAGCCGCTGGGCGACGGGCAGTACGACGGCGCCGCCGTATGAGTAGCCGGCGATCGCATAGGGGCCGTGCGGCTGGCGCCGGCGGATCGCGGCAACGTAGGTCTCGACGAGTTCGTCGAGCGAGCGAAACGGCGTCTCTCCCTCGTTGAAGCCGCGCGCGCGAAGCGCATAGAACGGGCGGTCGTTGACGAAGTAGTTCGCGAGGTTCACGAAAACGAGCACTTCGCCGACACCGGGGTGAATGCAAAAGAGCGGCGTTTTGCTACCCGTTGTCTGCAGCGGCACGATCGGATCGTATTCGTGGGTTCGGCGACGGGTCGGCTCGAGGTGCGAGGCCAGCGCGCGCACGCTCGGATTCTGCAAGATCGTCACGAGCGAGACCGGTTCGGTGCGCTCGAGCATGACATGAAGCCGTTGCTGCAGCGTGAGAATGTCGAGCGAGGTTCCGCCGAGGTCGAAGAAGCTCGCGGTGGCGCTGATGGTATCCGGGGGCAGGCCGAACATATCCGCGAAAACGCCGGCGATGGCGGTTTCGATCGGGCCGTCGGGCGGTACGTGCTCGCCCGTCTGGCGCCGCGAGATCTCACCCGCGGCGGCGAGCTCGGCAGCATATTCGCCGGCTTCGAGACGCTTTCTCATCGTCGCGCGCTGGATTTTTCCGAGGCTCGTCTTCGGAAAGGCTGTCTTCGGCAGCGGCAGGATCAACGATGGCCGAAAGCCCCACAGCAGGATCGTCGTATTGCGCACGGCGACACTGAGCTGATGGCGGCGCGCTTCGTCGGCTGGATCGATCGTCGTGGCGTAGGCGATGACGAGCGATTCGGTGTCGGCTCCCTTCGGGCGCGTCGGAAACGCGGCGACGAACGAACGTTCGATGCCGTCGAGCTGATCGATCGCCGTCTCCAGTTCGTGACTGAAGTAGTTCGCGCCGCTCACGATGATGCTGTCCTTGCTGCGTCCCACGAGGCTCAGCTTGCCGTCCTCGATTCTTCCGAGATCGCCCGTGCGAAACCATCCGTCATCGGTGAATGCCGCACGCGTCGCTTCCTCGTTGCGGTAGTAGCGCTGGAATACCATGGGGCCGCGCAGTTGCAGCTCGCCGAGCTCACCGTTGGGCAGCACGTTGGCCTCGTCGTCGGCGATGCGCATTTCGAGTCCGATCACGGGCGTGCCGAGCGCGGCGAACTCGCGTGCGACATCGTCCTCGGGAAAGACGCGCGAGTAGATCGATCCCGCGCAGGTCTCGCTCATACCGAACGCCGGCCAAAGCGCACGCTGAGTGAGGCCGTAGGGCGCGAGCAGTTCGAGAAACCGCCGGCCGGTTTCGACGACGACCGCTTCGCCCCCCGAAACGATGTGCCGGAGGCACGACAGATCGAACGCGCGATCGGGCACGCGTTGCCTGATTGCCGCGTTGATCTGGCCGAACAGGAAGTTGGGCGCGAACGTCATCGACACCCGGTGCCGATCGATGAGGCGCAAAAACGAGAGGGGATCGGCGAGAATCGCGGCCGAATCGACGTGGACTTGCCGGGCGCCCGCGTAAAGCGGCAGCAGGTGCGCCTCCAGCAATGCGGCCACATGATCGAAAGAAATCCAGTTGAGCGCGACGTCCGACGCGTCCAGGCGCTGCCGTTCGTTCTTGCCGGCCATCGAGGCAAGCAGATTCGCGTGCGTGAGGACGACAGCCTTCGAGTTGCCCGTGGAACCCGAGGTCAGCACGAAGACGGCGGGATCTTCGGGCGACGCCTCATAGACCGGCGCCGCGTGGGTCCCCTGCGGTGCATCGCGTAGCGAGCGCAGCGAGGCGGTCGGTGTGCCGCGGGCAAGCGTGGACTCGAGCGCCTGTGTCGTCACGACGAGCGGATCGTCGAGCAGCGCGCGCAAGTGCGCGATCGTTTTGTCCCAGCGAGGCGGGTCGTTGCGGATCGGCGCGACGGGACAAGGCACGCAGCCCGCCAGCACACAACCCCAGAATGCCGGGATGAAATCGCGCGCGAGTTCCAGCAGCAACACCACCTTGTCGCCGGGCCGCCGTCCGAGAAGCCGCAGTGCCGACGCGATCCGGCGCGCTTCGTCGAGCAGCGCCGGGTAGGTCATGAACGCGCCTTCGTCGTCGGCGCCGGACAGAAACGAAAGACCCGAATCGGGATGCAGGTAGGCAGCGCGCCAAAGCAGATCGGCAGCGCTCATCGATTGCATGCGGTGTGGGCGAGACGGTGGCGCGACCGGTTGCTCGACGACGGTGGTCAGCATGATAGTTCCTCGGGATGGCTTGAGTGGGTGTGCTGGGACGACGCAAAAATCGCTATGTAAAAACTCGCGTGTAAAATTAAGGACTACTAATTAAATAGATGCTACGTAGAAGGACGAAACAACGGGCGGCGCGCGGGCGCCGCGCCGCGGTGCTCAGCCCGCGAGCGCAGCCGGCGGTTCGACGGGTGTATAGAGCCTGCGGCGTGCTCGGACGTCGTTTGCGAGACGGCCGAGTAGCGATGCCGTGTCGTCCCAGCCGATGCATGCGTCGGTAATGCTTTGTCCGTACATCAACTGCGCGAGCGGGCCGATCGGTTGGTTACCGGCTACGAGGTTCGATTCGATCATGATGCCGGCCACGTGCGTATCGCCGAGCGAGATTCGCGAGCCGAGCGAGTCGCAGACTGCGAGCTGGTTTCGATGCTGCTTGCCGCTGTTGCCGTGGCTCGCATCTACGACGACACGAGCGGGCAACCCATGCGCTGCGAGCTGTTCGCACGCTGAGGCTACGCCATGCGCGTCATAATTCGGCACACGGCCGCCGCGCAGGACGAGGTGCCCATGGACGTTGCCCTGCGTCGCGCGTCTGACATAAGCGCCCTCGGCCGTTACCGCCACGAAGCGATGCGGTTGCCGGGAGGCCCGGATGGCGTCGATGGCCGGCTTGACGTCGCCGTTCGTGGCGTTCTTGAAGCCGATGGGGCAGGGCAGCCCCGAGGCCATCTCGCGATGCACCTGGGATTCAGTCGTGCGTGCGCCGACGGCCCCCCAACTGACGAGATCGCTGATGTACTGGTAACCGACCGTATCGAGGAACTCCGTGGCCACGGAAACATGTAGCGAGCAAATCTCGAGCAAAAGCTGCCGGGCGCGTTTCAAGCCTCCGTCGACGTCGTATGTCTCGTCAAGGTCCGGATCGTTGATGAAGCCTTTCCAGCCAAGGCAGGTTCTTGGTTTTTCGAAGTACACGCGCATTGCGATATGAAGGTCGTCGCTCAGTTCCGCTCGAATGCGTGCGAGTCGATTGGCGTACTGAATCGCGGCATCCGTGTCGTGAATCGAGCAAGGTCCGACGATAATCAGTAGTTTGTCAGATGCGCCGCTCAATATCTCCGAGATTTCCGTGCGCGATCGTTCGATAAAGCGCTGCGTTTCGCTCGGTGGTGGAAAGTGGTGAATCAAATATGCGGGACTAAATAGATTGGTATCGCAAACGTGCGAAGTCTGTTGTCGCGTCAGCATGCTTGTGCTCCGATGAAACTGCGGATACGAGCTCGTGTGGCGGCGAGCTCGGTGAGGTATCCGTCGTCATACCGCTGCAGAACCGGGGAAAACGTCACCACGGTGGATTGATTGTGCGGCTGAAAATGCGTGACGCGCAGTATATGCGGATTAAGATCTGGGCGACAAGTATTTTTAAATCGATGAGATGGTAAAGCAAATAGCGAAAATGCTGTAGTTACATAAAAGTGAGGAAATTTGGGATTTGATTTGAGGTGGATTATGGGTGAGTTTCAGATATTCATATTGAAAGGAGTAGGTCGTGGGTCGATTGGATTTTCGGATTTACGAATGTTCGCGGCATGACCCGTCAAATGCATGAGCGACGTCACGGCGTCGCTACCGCGATCGCTTGCGTGCCTCGGAGCACGCAAGCGGGCCGCCGGGGCGCTATCGTGCCGCGCCGTTCAAGCTCGAAAATGAAGCGCCGCGCTCGACCAGTTCGACGATGAGCGGCGAGGGCTGCCAAAAGAACGCATCCTCCTCCTCGTAACGGCGCAGATCCGCCAGCACGTGCGCAAGACCGATCGTGTCCGCATACATCATCGGTCCACCGCGGTGGCGCGGAAAACCATAGCCGTGCACGAGCGCGACATCGACGTCGAGCGGCCGCAACGCGATGCCTTCGCGCACGATATTCGCCGCTTCGTTGATGACCGCGGTCATGAGGCGCCGCACGATTTCCTCGTCGTCGAAATGGCGTGGGACGATCCCATGGCGCTGCCGCTCGGCGTCGATGATCGCTTCGACTTCCGGATCGGGGCTGCCCGTGCGCGCGCCCGGTTCGTAGCGATAAAAACCGCGGCCCGTCTTCTGTCCGAACCATCCGCGCTCGCAGAGCCGGTCGGCGATCTCGACATAGCGCATGCGCGCGTCGCGCGTCGGGGCGCGGCGTTTGCGCGCGGCCCAGCCGATGTCGCCGCCTGCCAGATCGACGACCTGGTACGGCCCCATCGGATAGCCGAACTCGCGCATCGCGCGATCGATCTGGTAGGGGGACGCGCCATCTTCCATCAGGTAATCGGCCGCCGTCCGGTAGACCGCGAGCAGGCGGTTGCCGATGAAGCCGTCGCACACACCGGCGCGCACCGGTGTTTTGCCGAGCCGCCGGGCGAACTCGAAGGCGGTCGAAACGACATCGGTCGCCACGCGCGCCGGCACGACGATCTCGAGCAACTTCATCACATGGGCGGGCGAAAAGAAATGCAGGCCGATGACGTCCGCGGGCCGCGAGGTGACGGCCGCGATTTCGTCGATATCCAGATACGAGGTGTTGGTGGCAAGTACTGCCTGCGGCCGGGCAACGCGGTCCAGTTCGGCGAAGACGGTCTTCTTCACGGCCATGTCTTCGAACACGGCTTCGACGATCAGATCCACGGTGGAAAGCGCCGCGTAGTCCGTGCTGCCGGTAAAGCGGGCGAGTGCCGCCTCTTTGCCGGCGCGCGAGAGCCTGCCCTTCGCGACGAGGCCGTCGTAGACGCGCTCGACATAAGTGCGCCCGCGAGCGAGTGCCTCGTCGTCACGCTCGATCATGACGACAGGGAGCCCGGCTTCGAGGATCGCAACGGCGATGCCGGCACCCATCGTGCCGCCGCCCACGACACCGGTCGAGGCGATCGGGCGTGGCGGGGCCGCCTTCGTCTCCGGGGCTTTCGCGGCTTCGCGCTCGGCGAAGAATGCATGGACGAGCCCTGCGCGCTGCGGGCTGTCGAGACACTCGAGAAACGCGCGGCGTTCGTATGCGAGGCCTTCGTCGAAAGGCAGTTCGAGCGCGGCTTGCACGGCGTCGACGATCTTGCCGGGCGAAAAAAGGCCGCGCGAGCGCGTCGCGGTATGCCGACGCGCCTCGTCGATCGCCGTGCGCGCCGCAGTCGGATCGGCTTCGAACGCGCGAGCGTCGCGGGTTCGAAGCGGCGGTGCGTGGCGCGCGACGAGCTCGCGCGCGTAGGCGAGCCCCGCCTCGAGCACGTCCTCACCCTTGCCGAGTTGGTCGACGAGCCCCAGTGCAAGCGCCTCCTCGGCATTCGCATGGCGGCCCGAGAGCATCAGATCGAGCGCGGCGGCTACCCCGATCAGGCGCGGCGTGCGTTGCGTGCCGCCTGCGCCGGGCATGAGTCCGAGCTTCACCTCGGGCAGGCCGAGCTTGGCTGAGGCGAGGGCGATCCGATAATGTGCCGCCAGCGCGATTTCGAGCCCACCGCCGAGCGTCGCGCCGTGAAGCGCGGCGACGACCGGTTTCGACGCGGCTTCGATGCGCTCGCATACATCGGGCAGCGCCGGTGGCTGCGGTGGCTTGCCGAACTCGCGGATGTCGGCCCCCGCGATGAAATTCCTGCCTGCACCGACGATCAGCACGGCCGCGACGGCGGGATCGCGCTCGGCGGCATCGAGCGAATCGACGAGCCCGCGCCGAACGTCGGCGCTGAGTGCATTGACCGGGGGGTGATCGATGGTGACGACGAGGATGTTGCCGGACAGCGACCAGGTGACGGCGCGGAGGGTGTTCGATGGGCTCATGGATGCGTGAGGTGGATGGTCAGATGGCGATTGTATGCCCATCTTTTACCCCGATCTCACGCTCGATCGGCGCTGCCCCATGCTCGCGCCGCCCGCGCGAATTCATCGTACGAGACGAAGGACGCAGTGCGGGCCGGCTCAACAGCCTGCTAGGAGGCCGATGCGGCGGCAACCGAGCCCGAATTCGGCGATTCGGCGAGCCGCCCCGCGCCGTGCGCCCCGGATGCCGGACCGACGAGCGGAGCGAGCGCCGGGCCGAGCGATTTGAGCAGTTGGACGGCCATCGCGCTCGTGTAGGAATAGCGTGCGGCGTACGGCTCGTGCGCGAAGGCGGTCAGCGTGCCGAAGAACCGGTTGTCGATGACGAAAACGAACGTGGCGGTCCGATTGACCTTGCGCGATTCGATGAGCCGCGCGCCGGGCGCATAGACCTCGAAGCGCTGATCGCCGGTACCGGTCTTGCCATAGACGTCGAGCGTGCGTCCGTCGGGCAACGGCAGGCCGGCCGCGAGCCGGGCGCCGGTGCCGCCTCGCACGACATCGCGCAGCAGCCCATGCACGACATCGGTGATCTCGGGCGAGACGGTCGCGTCTTTCGCGGCCGGCACGTGTTCGAATTCGGTTTCGTAGGGTGTACCCGCCGCGAACTTGAGCGAACCGATACTGTGTGGCGGCAGCATCCGTCCGTCGTTGGCCACGATGCCGATCAACTGCGCCAGCGCATCAGGCCGGTCGCCCGACGCGCCGACGGCTGCCGCATAGGACGGCGTGACCGTTTCGAACGGATAGCCGAGCGCGCGCCAGGCCTTCGTAATGCGCGCATAGGCTTCCAACTCCACCATGTGCCGGATGCGGCGGTCCTGAGCCCCGCGATGACGCGTCTTGAAAAGCCATGCGTACGAAGTGAGCCGCACGTCCTGGCTCGCGCTGCGCAATTCGCGCTCGGACGCGTTGGGGTGGGCGCGCAGATAGCCGAGCA
This sequence comes from Trinickia sp., assembly GCF_057351765.1. Taxonomy (NCBI): domain Bacteria; kingdom Pseudomonadati; phylum Pseudomonadota; class Betaproteobacteria; order Burkholderiales; family Burkholderiaceae; genus Trinickia; species Trinickia sp. The sequence continues at coordinate 15,938 of NZ_JBMRBK010000041.1, forward strand.
TCCAGAGTTCGACCGGATGCACCCGCGCGATGTAGCCGCGATCGTTGAGGTTGAACTTGTCCGGACCATATTTGGCATAGAGGCTTGCCAGATCGTCGTCGGAGATATGTGCGTTCACCGTGCCCTTGAGCGCGGTGCGCATGCGCGCGTCGAACCAGGGCAGCGGCGCTTGCGGCGCGACGCTGCGCAGCGCCGTGGCCACCTTGGGCGGCGCTTTGCTGCGCATGCCGGCAACGAGCGTATCGAGTGCCTCGTCGGGCGTCTTCCCTTGGTATTTGGTGTAGAAGCGATGCAGGTAGACGAGGCTTTCCTGATCCGCGAAACGCGTCAAGTAGGTCTGACGCAACTGCGGATCGTCGAGCCAGCGCTGCGATGGGCCGGCAGCCTCGACCATTTCGTAGCGGACGATATCGCGCATCAAGCGCACGAAGACGAGGTTGACCGAATGCTGGAACGCATCGTGGACGGTCAGGATGCGCCCGTTGTCCGATTTGTCGAAGTTCGTGAAGGCTTGCATGCCGCCGCCCGTCGCGAAGAGCTCGCCGGAGCTAGCCGAGTATTTGCGGTCCACAGCGGCTTGCAACATCGACGACAGCGAGCGGTCGGTCGTGTGCGAGAGGTAATCGACGGCCCAGCGCGAGAGTGCGTCGGACGGATCGGGCTGAACGCGTTTGAGCTCGGCGTTCGAAAGAGCACCATAGCGCTGGTGCAGCGTCTCGACGATCTGCAGGTAAGTGATGATCGTGCGCAGTTTCGCCGTCGAGCCCAGGTTCAACCGAGCGCCGTGGTTGATGTCGAACGGCTGGTTCACGCTGTCGGTCTGCACGCGCAGCAGGTTTTCTCCGCCGCGCCGCTCGAAAAGCGTGAAGCTGAACGCGATCTTCGACGGGTCGTCGCCCGGGCGCAGCATTTCGAAGCCGTACAAGCCGGCTGCCTTGGCACCGTCCACGGTGCTCGCGCGCGCCAGCCGGTCGCTGACCTCGGCTTGCACGTGCTTGTCGAGCGTCGATTGGGCCGTCAGGTCGAGGCGGTTGAGATCGTACACATTCGATACGCCCAGCATCCCCATCAGTTGCGCACGTAAAAGCGTGACGGCCTTGCGCGCGACATAGGACGTGGCGGGTTGCGGCGGCGCGGCGCGGTGCAGCTCGAGCCGTTCGGCCAGCGCCGCATCGCGCAGCGAACTCGAGATGACGCCGTTGGCGGCCAGCACGCGCACGTAGCTGTCGGTCAGATGATCGAGCGCGACGGGATTGCGCACGAGAAAGTACGAGGGCGCGCGCTGCGCGATGAGCAACGAGAGCGCCTGCTTGAATGCGAGCGCTTCGTCGGAGAGCGTCTGGCCCGTCGCTTCGTTGTTGCTGTTGCGCATGCTGGCTTGCGTGAGCAGACGGTTGACCTCGTCGAAATCGCGGCCATACCAGGCGGCCAGGCCATCGCCGAGTCCTTCGACTTCGCCGGTGCCCGGCTGTGCCGCGAGCGGCACGGTGTTGAGGTAGTGGACGACGATCGAGCGGCGCGCAGGCATCGTTTTTTCGCCGCCCATATAGGCGCGCACCGATGCCGACGCGATCTGACGCAGCTTCTCGGGCGGCGTGGCGGTGCGCCCACCCGGCGAATGGCGAAACTTTTCGGTTTGCGTGGCAAGCGTGCTGCCGCCCGGCGTTGCCTGATGCCGGTTCAGGAGACGCAGCGCCTGATCGCTCAACGCGCGCGAGAAGCGGCCCCAATCGATGGCCGGATTGCGATACGGCTGGCTCGCATCGAGCAGATAGCGATCCTCGATGAACGTGAGCGCGCTCACGATGAGCGGCGGGATCGATTCGAAGTTTCCGTAGACGAGGGCGGGATAGCGGGCGCTGAAGAGCGGCTCGCCTTGCGTGTCGAACAACTGCAGGCCGCCTTGATCTTTCTCGCGGTAAGGCAGAAAGAGGCCGCGGTCCGCAATCGACGTCATCGTCGACGAATCGCGGGCCTGCCGCGTGACCTGGTAGCCGCGCGCAACGAGACGCTTTTCGAAATCGGGCAGTTGGGCATAACCGAGCCGGACGTCGTAGGGGCCGCCGTGCGTAGGAAAGCGGATGCTGTTGCTGGGCCCCGGGCCGACGCCGAACGAGACATCGCGGTCGAGCCGCGCGAGATAGCGCGCCTGAAGGCGCGAGCTTTGCATCTCGGCAGAGACAAAATACGCGAGTACCCCGAGCATGGCGGCGATGACGAGACCGAGAAGCCACTTTAACCGTGCGCCTACGGACATCGTGGCGATGGCGCGCAGCGGCATACGGGCGAGCGGGCGGTTCATTATTGGCTCCTCAGGTGCCACGCAAACGTGTTTCAAGCGCAGTCACGGGTACTAGTGTAATCATGCGTCAACGTCTGCGCACCAGGTGTGGTGTTTCGCACTGATTTCCACTTGGTGGCCGTGAGGCGCACCATTCGTCGGACCTGCGCCAGTATTACGGCACAACTTCAGCAAGGGTTGAGCCCGCATTTTTACGGGGTTGCGCATCCGTTGTCGGCTCGCAACGGAAACGTCGCGGATCGCTCGCCGATCGCTTCGCGGCGCGGGGCGGCAGTCCATCCCGAGGACTCATTCAAATTTTCGAGACATGAAAGTGAAACCTTCCCGACGGCGAGGCCGAACCGGTTTCATCGCTTGATTGGCGGGCGAAGCCCTCGTTCGAGCGAGATCAGACCGAACGGTCTGATCTCATCCATTTACGAACTGTGGAGTAGCATACGGCCCTCAGTTGGACGCGCTATGTTTCGCGCAGCGCGTGCCATCGGGAAATCCATGCAACGCTGAATAAAAAAGCCTTTGGCGCGTACCTCGTTCGAGAGCCGCTCGTCGGTCCACGCCGTGAGCGGAGGGGGCGCGCCGGGATGGCGATATGCCGGCCGCCCGCGTGGCGCCCGCGCGATATCGCGCATACCGTTGCGCGCTCGGCGCGCAATGACGAGGAGGCAATGATGACGAGCTGGGCCGAACAGTTGTTGAACGACCTCGACGATGCGCATTCCGGTGACGAGGTCTTCCGCAAGATCGAAACCGCCGCGAAAAGTCTGGGCTTCGAGTATTGCGCCTACGGGCTGCGTGCGCCGTGGCCGCTGTCGAAGCCGAAAACGCGTCTCGTCAACAACTATCCCGCGTGGTGGCAAAAGCGCTATGACGAGGCGCGTTACATCGAAATCGATCCAACCGTACTTCATGCCCGCCGCTCGGCGTTGCCTGTGATCTGGAGCGACGCGCTCTTCGCCACGGCGCCTCAGCTATGGCAGGAAGCGCGTGCAGCGGGTTTGCGCGTAGGGTGGGCCAAGGCCGCGTTCGATAGTTGCGGCGTGGGCGGCATGCTGACGCTCGCGCGCTCCGGCGAGCCGATCACCGCGAACGAACTCGCGGAAAAGGAAACGCGCATGCGCTGGCTCGTGAACGCGGCGCATTTCGCTCTCAAGCGCGTACTCATGCCGGCGCTGATGGACGACCCTGAACGCGGTCTGACGGAGCGTGAAATCGAAGTGCTGAAGTGGGCGGCCGACGGCAAGACATCGGGCGAGATTTCGAAGATCCTCGTCATCTCGGTCGATACCGTCAACTTCCACGTCAAGAATGCGGTAACGAAGCTCAAGAGCGCCAACAAGACCGCGGCCGTGGTGCGGGCCGCGATGCTTGGATTGCTTCACTGAAGCGCGGCACCGTTTGAGCGAGATGGCCGGTACGGGAAATTCATCGGACTGGGACTCGATCGTGCGTCGGGCGGGCGGCGCGTCGTGCTATGCGACGGCGCGGGCACGCAGCGTCTTTGCTTCGCCCGCGAACGCGATGCGGCCTTGCTCGAGCAGATACGCGTATCTGGCCGCGCGCAGCACTTTGTGGGCATTGTCGCGTTTTTCGGCCATCAGCACGCTGATACCCTGGCGGTTCAACTGCTCGACGAGCTCGAGAATATCGTCGACGATTTCGGGCGGCAATCCCGCGATCGGTTCGTCGACCAGCAGCAGTGTCGGGCGCAACATCAGCGCGCGGGCAATGCCGAGCAGTTGCTGCTCGCCGCTCGAAAGCGAGCTCACGCGGTGCGTCTCGAGTGCCTTGAGGCGAGGAAAGCGCGCAAACAGCTGCGTAGCATCGGCTTCGACGCGCGGGCGGTCCGGCTCGCGCCAGACACCGGCCAGCAGGTTGTCGCGCACCGACAGATTGCGGCAGAGCAGCCGGTTGTGCGGAACATAGGCAATGCCGCGCGCGACGATTTCATTGGCCCGCTTGCGCCGGATCTCCTCGCCCGCGAAGCGGATCGAACCGCTCTTGCCGCGCAGCAAGCCGGCGACCGTCATCAGCAGCGTGGTCTTGCCGGCGCCGGCCGGTCCGAGCACGCAGGCGGTGGTGCCGGGCGCGACGCTCAACGAGACGTCGTCGAGCACGTCGAGCTTGCCGTGGCCGGCGGTCAGTGCTTCGATATGCAGCAGCGGCGGGCAGGTCAATCGTTCTCTCCAGGTGAGCGCGCAGCATCCGAGAATGGGCAGCGTGCGTGCGACGCCGACGATTTGACCCGCGGTGCCCCGCCGGGGCAACTACTAGAAATTGGGGCATGTGTTCCGCACGCGCGCCGATACGTAAATTTCACGCATGAACAGTCTGCCAACAGAGCGCCGCCGCGCTTACGAAATATCGGCGATCGACGTGCCGGCCGCGAGCCGGGCCGGGGTGGAGGTGCGGCTCGTCGAGATCGATCTGTCGGCGCCGCTGGACGCACCGCAATTGTCGGTGCTCGACGACGCCGAGCGTGCGCGCGCAGCCCGATTCCTGCGCCGGGAGGACGCGATGCGCCATGCCGCCGCCCGTGCCGCGTTGCGTGAGACCGTTGCGGCAAGACTGGGGTTGCCCGCGGGCGACCTGCGCTTTTTGCGCGACGATGCCGGCCGGCCGCGGCTTGCCGGTATTTTCGACGGATGGCGTACGGACGGCCTGCTCGATTTCAACGTGTCGCATTCCGGTGCCTATGCGCTGATCGCGCTATCGAGCACGCGGCGCGTGGGCATCGATATCGAGGCACGACGCGAACGGTTCGATTGGCGCGCCGTGGCGAAAAGCGTCCTCGCTCCACGCGAAATCGCGCATCTCGAATCGTTGGCCGAGGGTTTGCAGCGGGACGCGTTTTACGACGCGTGGACCGCCAAGGAGGCGCTCGTGAAAGCACTCGGGACCGGGATTTCGCTGGCGGGCGGCATCGCCGGATTCGAGGTACTCGGCGGCGAACGCGGGACCGGCCACGCTCCGCGCGTGCACGCCGTCGGTCCGCAGATGTCCGATGACAGCGGCGTGGCCGGCTACGAGGCGTTGTGGTGCCCCGCGCCCGCCGGCTACGCCGCGTGCGTGGCGTGGTCGCGCGCGGCGCGAGCGCCCGCGCACGGGTGAGCGGCGCGCATTGCGTCAGCCGTTGCCGTTGCCCGATTCATCGGAGCCCGGTTCTTTGCGCACCGCGTCGGCAAAGCGTGCGAGCGCGGCAAGGGAGCCGCTGACGCTCACATACTCTTGCTGACCTATTCTTGCGTCGAGCGTCACGGCCATGCCGGACTCTCGAGCCAATTCGATGAGGTCCATCTGTCCCTGTCCTTGTGTCGCTTGCGTTTTGGTCATGGCTTCCATCTGGTTGCGCTCGTCTGCCGGAGTGGTTTGCCGAATCACCGTATCGGCGAGCGTGTCGCACGAGCGGTCGGGGCTCGATCGGTCGCGCGCTTCTGCCGGAGGTGAAGCACAGCCCGTACCCGTCGCGAGAACGATTACGCTCGCGGCAAATGAGGCTCCGCGAAGGTGCGCGATGCCCCGAAGCGGCACATGCGACATGTGCGACGCGCGTTGCCACGGCACATCGAGGGGGCCAGCGGCAGCCGGATGGCCGCGGCGTCGGCCGATCGCCTCCACGTACGGGCATTGCTAGCTGTATAGACAACATGGGCGCGGCGCGAGCGTGCATCGATTACCTGGTACTGAATCAGCCCTATTTTACGCGTTCAGCATGATTCCGCCGACAAGCGGCGAGTGCTGGACCTCGCGGCGCGGTTCGGCTGATGTTTCGCCATCCTGGAAATCCCTGACCGTAGGCATGTAAAAACGAGTTGTATATACAAGATCGTGAGGCTAGACTGCCCCTCATCGACAGAAGAGACAGGATTTCCACACCATGATGCTTACGCCCGGCCAACTGAACCTCGCCCAGCTTCGCCGCATCGCCCGCGAGCCGGTCACGCTGAGGCTCGATCCGGCCAGCCATGCCGCCATCGATAGAGGGGCGCAGGCTGTTGCCGACATTGCGGCGGAAGGTGCACCCGCCTATGGCATCAATACCGGCTTCGGTCGTCTCGCCAGCACGCATATTCCTCACGACCAGCTCGAACTGCTGCAGCGCAATCTCGTGTTGTCGCACGCGGTCGGTATCGGCGAACCGATGTCGGCGCCCGTCGTGCGCCTGCTGATCGCGCTGAAGCTGTCGAGCCTGGGGCGCGGACACTCAGGCATCCGCCGGGAAGTCATGGATGCGCTCGTCGCGCTCTTCAATGCCGATGTACTGCCGGTCATTCCGATCAAGGGTTCGGTGGGCGCTTCGGGCGATCTGGCTCCGCTCGCGCATCTATCGGCTGTTCTGCTCGGTATCGGTGAAGTGCATGTGCGCGGCGAGCGCATGAGCGCGGCCGCAGGTCTCGCAATGGCCGGGCTCGCTCCGCTCACGCTGCAAGCGAAAGAAGGGCTCGCGTTGCTCAACGGCACGCAAGCGTCCACGGCGCTTGCGCTCTATAACCTCTTCGCCATCGAGGATCTCTTTCGCACGGCACTCGTCTCGGGCGCGCTGTCGGTCGACGCGGCAGCCGGTTCCGTCAAGCCGTTCGACGCACGGATCCACGCGCTGCGCGGTCACCGCGGGCAGATCGACGCGGCGGCCGCTTATCGCGCACTGCTCGACGGCTCCGGCATCAATCTCTCGCATCGCGATTGCGGCAAGGTGCAAGACCCTTACAGCCTGCGCTGCCAGCCGCAGGTCATGGGTGCGTGTCTCGATCAGATGCGCCATGCGGCCGAAGTACTGCTCATCGAAGCGAACGCCGTTTCCGATAACCCGCTCGTGTTTCCCGATACGCGCGAAGTCCTCTCGGGCGGCAATTTCCACGCCGAACCGGTCGCATTTGCCGCGGACAACCTGGCGCTCGCGGTCGCCGAAATCGGCGCACTCGCCGAGCGTCGCATCGCGCTGCTCATCGATGCGACGCTCTCGGGCCTGCCACCGTTTCTCGTCAAGGATGGCGGTGTGAACTCGGGTTTCATGATCGCGCACGTGAGCGCGGCCGCGCTGGCGTCGGAGAACAAGACGCTCGCGCATCCGGCGTCGGTCGATTCGCTGCCGACATCGGCGAATCAGGAGGATCACGTGTCGATGGCCACGTTCGCGGCTCGCAAGCTCGGCGATATCGCGGAGAACACGGCGAACATCCTTGCCATCGAACTGCTCGCGGCGGCCCAGGGCGTGGATCTTCGCGCGCCGAATCGCACGAGCGCCGCGCTCGAGCGCGTCATGGGCATCGTGCGTTCGGCAGTTCCGCATTACGAGCTCGATCGCTACTTCGCACCCGATATCGCGGCCATCGCGAAGCTCGTGCGCGACGGCGCGATTGCCGCGGCGAGCCCGTTGGCATTCGCGTCCGAAGCGCCTGCGGCCTGAGGCAGGGCGGCAATGCGCGACATCGAGGCGGCCCGCCAATGAACGCACCGGCTTATCAAGGCATCAAGGACTTCATCCTGACCCGCATTCATTCGGGCGAATGGGGCGAGGGCGATCAGGTGCCCTCCGAGAACGAGCTCGCGCGCGAGTTCAAGGTCGCCCGCATGACGGTCAACCGCGCTTTGCGCGAGCTGACAGCGGAGCAGGTGCTCACGCGTGTGCAGGGCGCGGGGACATTCGTTGCGCGGCCCAAATACGAATCGACGCTCGTGGCGATACGCAGCATCTCCGACGAAATCGCAGCGCGCGGCCACCGGCATCGTGCGAGCGTGCTTTCGCTCGGCGCGACCGTGGCCGATGCGGCACTGGCCGAAGAGATGCAATTGAACTCGGGCAGCCCGATCTTCCATTCGCGCGTCCTGCATTTCGAGAACGACGAGCCGGTGCAATTCGAAGAGCGCTGGGTCAACCCGGCTGCAGCCCCGGAATACGCGCTGCAGGACTTCACGCAAATCACCCCGAACCAGTATCTCGTGCGTGTCGCGCCGCTGTCGCGCGTCGAGTACCGCATCGAAGCCGCGCTGCCCGAGCCCGACACCTGCGCGCAGCTGACGATGGCCGACGGCGAGCCGTGTCTCGTGTTGCATCGGCGGACCTGGACGCGTGCACTCGTCGCGTCGATCGCGAATCTGTGGCATCCGGGCAGCCGCTACCGCTTCACCGGACATTTCTGAAAACGCATCGAACCGAAAGGCAAAGAGGCCCTCATGAACGACCCGAAATCCGTCGATCCGCGCTACGACGCCTCGCGCACGGTGCGTGCGCCACGCGGACCGGTCAAATCCTGCAAGAGCTGGCTCACTGAAGCCGCGTATCGGATGATCCAGAACAACCTCGATCCTGAAGTCGCCGAGCATCCGCATGCGCTCGTCGTCTACGGCGGGATCGGGCGCGCGGCGCGCGACTGGGCATGCTTCGACCGTATCCTCGCCACGCTCGAGACACTGAACGACGACGAAACGCTGCTGATCCAATCGGGCAAGCCCGTCGGCGTGTTCCGCACGCATGCCGATGCGCCGCGCGTGCTGCTCGCGAACTCGAATCTCGTGCCGCACTGGGCCACCTGGGACCACTTTCACGAGCTCGATCGAAAGGGGCTCATGATGTACGGTCAGATGACAGCCGGGAGTTGGATTTATATCGGCAGCCAGGGGATCGTGCAGGGCACTTACGAGACCTTTTACGCCGTGGCCAATCAGCATTTCAACGGCCAGGCGCAGGGGCGCTGGATCTTGACCGGCGGCCTCGGTGGAATGGGCGGCGCGCAACCGCTGGCCGCGACGATGGCCGGCTTCTCGATGGTCGCCGTCGAATGCGACGAGACACGCATCGACATGCGTCTGAAGACGCGCTACCTCGATCGCAAGGCAACGACGCTCGACGAGGCGCTGGCGATGATCGAAGCGGCCAAGGCGAGCGGCAAGCCGGTTTCGGTCGGTCTGCTGGGCAATGCGGCCGATGTCTTCATCGAATGCGTTGCGCGCGGCATCACGCCCGATTGTGTAACCGATCAGACGAGCGCGCACGATCCCATCAACGGCTACCTGCCGCAAGGCTGGACGCTGCAAGCATGGCGCGAGCGTCGCAAGGTGGATCCTCAAAGCATCGTCGTGCCCGCGAAGCAATCGATGGCGAAGCAGGTTCAGGCGATGTTGACGCTGCAATCGCGGGGCGCGGCGACGCTCGATTACGGCAACAACATTCGTCAGATGGCTAAGGAGATGGGCGTCGAGAACGCGTTCGACTTCCCGGGTTTCGTGCCGGCCTACATCCGGCCGCTCTTTTGCGAAGGCAAAGGCCCGTTTCGCTGGGTCGCGCTCTCGGGCGACCCCGAAGACATCTACAAGACGGACGCCAAGGTGAAGGAGCTGATTCCCGACGATGCGCACCTGCACAATTGGCTCGACATGGCGCGCGAGCGCATCGCGTTCCAGGGGTTGCCGGCGCGTATCTGCTGGGCCGGCGTGAAAGACCGCTACCGGCTCGGCCTGGCGTTCAATGAAATGGTGGCGCGCGGGGAACTCAAGGCGCCGATCGTCATCGGCCGCGACCATCTCGACACGGGCTCCGTGGCGAGCCCGAACCGCGAGACCGAAGCGATGAAGGACGGATCCGACGCGGTGAGCGACTGGCCCCTGTTGAATGCGCTCCTCAATACCGCGGGCGGGGCCACCTGGGTTTCGCTGCATCATGGCGGCGGGGTGGGCATGGGTTTCAGCCAGCATGCGGGTGTCGTCATTGTCTGCGACGGTACGCAGGCGGCGGCACGGCGCATCGAACGCGTGCTGTTCAACGATCCGGCCACGGGTGTGATGCGTCACGCCGATGCGGGCTATGCGCTCGCCGAGCGCACCGCGCGCGAAGCCGGCTTGAATTTGCCGATGCTCGGACAATGACGATCGAACGATGAACGATCTGGTCTGGCAGCACCTGCATCTATGCCCGCACGGCGACCCGGACGAAACGATTGCCGATGCCGCGCTGGCGGTGCGCGACGGCAAGCTCGCGTGGGTCGGCGCGCGTGCCGATCTTCCGCGCGAGTTCGATGACTGGCCGCGCGAAGACATCGGCGGCGCCTGGGTGACACCGAGCCTTGTCGATTGCCACACGCATCTCGTCTATGCCGGGCATCGGGCCGACGAATTCGCGTTGCGTCTGGCCGGCGCCAGCTACGAGGAGATCGCCCGTCGCGGCGGCGGTATCGCCTCGACGGTGCGGGCCACGCGCGCGGCCAACGAAGCGGCGCTCGTCGCGGCAGCGGAGCCGCGACTCGCGGTCTTGATCGAAGACGGTGTGGGCGCGGTCGAGATCAAGTCCGGCTACGGTCTCGATCTGGCCAGCGAGCGAAAAATGCTGCGCGCCGCACGCGAGCTTGGACGGCGCTGTCCGGTCTCGGTCTATACGACGTTTCTTGGCGCGCACGCATTACCTGCGGAGTTCGCGGGCCGCGCCGATGCCTACATCGACGAAGTCTGCGAGCGCATGTTGCCCGCGCTCGCGGATGAAGGCCTCGTCGATGCGGTGGACGTCTTTTGCGAGCGCATCGGCTTCACGCTCGCGCAAAGCGAGCGCGTGCTCGAAGCGGCGGCGCGACGGGGCTTGCCGGTCAAGATGCACGCGGAGCAGTTGAGCGCCATGGGCGGCGCGGCGCTCGCCGCGCGCTACCGGGCGCTGTCGGCGGATCATCTCGAGCACCTCGATGAAGGCGGCGTGGCGGCGATGAAAGCGGCGGGCACGGTGGCCGTGCTGCTGCCGGGCGCCTATTACTTCATTCGCGAGACGCAGTTGCCGCCGATCGAGTTGCTGCGCCGCTATGAAGTGCCGATCGCCCTTGCCACCGACAGTAATCCGGGCACGTCGCCCGCGACATCGCTCGTCGCGATGCTGAACTTCGGATGTACGCTGTTCCGGCTCACCGTCAGTGAGGCGTTGCAAGGCGTGACGCGGCATGCGGCGCGCGCGCTCGGTCAAGACGCGCGGCATGGTTCGCTCGAAGCCGGACGCGCGGCCGACTTCGTCGCGTGGTCGGTCGATACGCTGCCCGAACTTGCCTACTGGATCGGGCGTCCGCTCGCCGCTCGGGTCGTGCGCAATGGCATCACGGTGCACCGCTGGCCGCGGCCGGCCGCGGCAAGGAGTACGACGTGACGCCCGCCACCCACCCTCCGCGCGCGCATTCGCTCTTTGCGCAATACGCCTATTTGCCCGACGGATGGCAGCGCGACGTGCTATTGCGATGGGACGGGCATGGCACGCTGACGAGCGTGGAGGCTGCTGCGCGCGCGCAAGTGGATACGCCGCGCGCGGCGGGTCCGATCATGCCGGGCATGCCGAATCTGCATTCCCACGCATTTCAGCGCGCGATGGCGGGCCTCGCGGAATATCGCGGCGAGGGGCGCGATACGTTCTGGAGTTGGCGCGATTCGATGTACCGCTTCGCCGCGCGCATGACGCCGGAGACGCTCGAAGCCGTTGCCGCCTGGCTCTACGTGGAGATGTTGAAAGCGGGTTACACGTCCGTCTGTGAATTCCACTACCTGCATCATGCGCCCGACGGGCACCGCTACGCCCACCCGGCCGAGCTCGCCGAGCGGGTGGTGGGTGCCGCGGCGGGCGTCGGGATCGGGATCACGATGCTGCCTGTGCTTTACGAATCCAGCGGATTCGGAGGGCGTGCTCCGCGCGCCGATCAACGGCGATTCATCAGCGATCCCGACGCGTTGCTGGGCATGCTCGACAGCTTGCGAAGCGCGCATCCCGAAGACGGCACGCGTACGTACGGTGTCGCACCGCACTCGTTGCGCGCCGTATCGGAGCCCTCGCTGCTGGCGTTGACGCAAGGCATTCGCGCCCGTATGCCGAATGCGCCGATTCACATCCACATCGCGGAGCAAACGGGCGAAGTCGACGAATGCATCGCGGCGACCGGGGCGCGGCCCGTGGCCTGGTTGCTCGATCATGCCGATGTCGACGCGCGCTGGTGCCTCGTGCATGCGACGCATCTCGACGACGCCGAGACGCTCGCGCTCGCTCGCAGCAAGGCGGTGGTGGGGCTGTGCCCGACGACTGAAGCGAACCTCGGCGATGGGGTGTTCCCGGCGCGACGCTACCTCGATGCCCAGGGACGGTTCGGCATCGGCTCGGACAGCCAGATCGCGGTGGACTGGCGCGCCGAGTTGCGTCTGCTCGAATATGGGCAGCGTCTGGCGCGGCGCGAGCGGAACGTGCTTGCGGCCATCGAGGGCAAGCAACTGGGCGAGCAACTCGTGGACGCGGCGCTGGCGGGCGGAGCGCAGGCGACGGGTCGCCCGACGGGCGCGTTGCGGGCGGGAAGTCGTGCCGACTGGCTCGTGCTCGATCCGGACCATCCGAGCGTCGATGTGCGTCCCACCGCTTCGTGGCTTTCCGGTATCGTGTTTTGCGAACAAGGCGAGACGCCGATCCGCGATGTCTATGTGGCCGGCCGCTGCGTCGTGCGCGAGCGGCGGCATATCGACGAGGCGCGTGTCTATGCGGCGTATCGCATGGCGGTCGCGCAATTGACGCGGTGATCCGCGGGTTGCGTGACCACGCGAATCGAAGCAGAAGCAGAAGCAGGAGGTCGATATGACAACCCCACCCGAACCGCCGGTTTTGACGTTGCACGAGGGGACGTTACCACTCCTCATATCGATGCCGCATGTCGGCACGGCGATTCCAGCTGCCGTCGCGGCCGGGATGACCGATGTCGCTCGCCACGTCGACGATTGCGACTGGCATCTCGAACGGCTGTATGCGTTCGCGCGTGGTTTGGGGGCATCCTTGATCGTGCCTGCCTATGCCCGTTATGTGATCGACCTGAACCGTCCGCCTGACGACGCGAGTCTCTACCCGGGGCAGGATACGACGGGTCTGGTGCCGATCGATACGTTCGAGAAGGCGCCGCTTTACCATCCCGGGGGCGAGCCGAATGCCAACGAGATCGAGCGTCGACGCGCGCAATACTGGCAGCCCTATCACGATGCGCTCGAGCGCGAACTGGCTCGGCTGAAGTCGTTACACGGCTCGGTGCTGCTGTGGGATGCGCATTCGATCCGTTCGCGCGTGCCGCGCTTTTTCGAAGGGCGGTTGCCCGATTTCAACTTCGGTACAGCCGGCGGCGCGAGCGCGGTCCACGGACTCGCCGAGGCGCTGACGCTGCATGTGACTCGGCACGGCAGCGGCTATACCGCGGTGGCCAACGGGCGCTTCAAGGGCGGATATATCACCCGCCGCTACGGTGCGCCCGATAACGGTGTCCATGCGGTCCAGCTCGAACTTTCGCAAATCACCTACATGCGCGAGGCGCGGCCTTACCCCTATGACGAGGCGCTCGCGGCGCGCGTCCAGCCGCTCGTCGAATCACTCGTGCACGAGGCGCTGAACCATGTGCGCGCGGCAAGCTGAACACACCATGCGCGCCGTTGAAGGCCGGACTGCTTCGTGCCGTCAGCGGCGTCGGCGCATCAACTGTCGCAGCGACAGCGCATGCAGCAGGATCGAACTCGGCACCACGAACGCGGGCGTCAACACGTCCGGATAAACGCCGGCACCGATGCTCGGCACGTTTGGCACGATCAGTTGGAGCGGGCCCGGGGAGGTGATCATCCCCATGGCGATGGCGATCGCAAAGTCCGCGAGGCCGATGATGTTCCAGACGATCGCGGCTTTTCGACCCTCCGCCGTGCCAGCCGCCAGGGCCATTGCAGCCGGCAAGGCGAGCACGCCGGTCAAGACGTCGCCGATTCCCGCGGGCAAGGCGAACGCGCCGGGCATCGCGCCGCGCAGCCATGCGGCGAGAGCAAAGCTGCCGAATACGCGGTAAGACTGAAGTGCGACGAGCCACGTCGCAGGCATCGCATCGAGCACCTTTCCGATGCGCTTTGACGATAGCAACAGCGGCGCGCCGATCAGCACGGGCAGGAATATCGCCAACGGCAGCCACGGTACGGGAGAAGCGGGGTTGCCGTGAAAGCCGCCGCCGATCGCCGCGCTCCAGGCAACCGCGAACCAAAGCGTGTCGGGGATCATGACGGCCAGCCACGTCACGCGGCGCTGGGCTGGCGTCAGCTCGGTATGTTCGAGGCCGAGCCATAAGCCGAGTGCGATGAACGCATGGGCCGTCAGTTGATGGGCGGTGGTGGGAACCCCGCTCGTCGGGATGATCGGCAGCCGGTAGATCAGCACGATCCAAAGAGCGGTCAGCGGGACGGTCCAAAGCACGCTGCGCCAGGGCGAACGCGTCGGCGCGATGGCGGCGGAAAGCGGAGCGGAGGTCATCGGAAATTCTCCAAACGAAGGGGAGTTCAGATGTACCATCGCGTTCCGCGAGCGACTATCCATCGCTATGTTGACGCACTGTGAAGCAGGACTTCACAGTTTCCGCGCGGCCGGACGCGATCAGCTGCGCGGTCGACGCCCGTCGACAAGAGTCCATTGTCAGTTGACGATTCGGTCGTTCCCCGATAATGTGCGGCCCATGGCCGATTCCGACTTCATCCACCCGGGCGCGATAGTGCGCCAGACCTGTCTCGAGCGCTTCAACCTCAGCGTGACTGAGGCCGCCGCCGTGCTCGGGGTGAGCCGCCAGGCGCTCACGAATCTGCTGAGCGGAAAGTCGGGCATCTCGCCCGAAATGGCGCTGCGGCTCGACAAAGCATTCGGCGGCGGGGCCGAAACGTGGCTGCAGCGGCAACTCGTGCACGACCTCGCTAAGGCGCGCGAACGGCTCGACGAGCTCAACGTCGTCTCGATGGCACGGCAACGGCAGCGTTCGTTGTTTTGAGTGTTCGGGCGTCGAAAGCCAGGGCCCGTTACCGCTGTCTCCCGATACGACTTCGCGTAATTCAGCGATCGACGCGCGTTGCGACGAACTCTCCTTCGAGCTGCCAGGTTTGCCCATCGGGGGCGAGGGCCTCGCCGATCCAATGAAAGCGTTCGGGCGTGATTTCGGTAAACCGCCAGCGCGTCGCCTGACCATCGGGCCGCGCGCCGGTTTGTACGATATCGCGGCCGACACGGCGGCCGATTTGCGTTTCGCGATGGGGGCCGGCGGGATTCTCCCACATGATGCGCCAGGCCCGCAGCTGTGGATCCCAACAGCGCAGCGTCATGCCGTACATATTCATGCTGGTTTCCCGCGGCTCGCGCGAGCCTCTCGGGGGCATGATCCAGACATCGCCGATCGCGCGGCCTTCGAGCACGCGCGCGAAATGCGCCTCGGCCATGAGTCCCCGACCGCGCAAATCCACACCGCGATAATGTAGAACTTCGAGCGACCAACTCCCGATCAGCCAGCCGTAGATGTCGTCTGCGTCGTCGATATCGGCGGCGCGTTCCGGCGCTGTCAGTGCGCCCGGGAATTCATGTTGCAAGCTCGTTTCGATAGTATTCATGGATGATCTCCGTGCAACGGACGGTTCGTCGGTTCATCGGTTCGCGCATCGACCGGCGGCAGGCCGCGGCGCGTGCGATGTTCTATAACGATCCTATGGGGAAGTAAGGGGCAAATCTTGGCAAATATTGCGGCCGGACTCGACGCGGCACTGGCACGGCGGCGCGAGGCCGGTGCACGCGCGAGCACGACGCCGCGCACGCTCGTTGCGGGCGAGGGTTGGCAGGTGGCCGATGTGCTCTGCACGCATGGGCCGAACGACGTTCCGTTCGAGGAGCGGCACTC
Organism: Trinickia sp.; assembly: GCF_057351765.1. Classification (NCBI taxonomy): domain Bacteria; kingdom Pseudomonadati; phylum Pseudomonadota; class Betaproteobacteria; order Burkholderiales; family Burkholderiaceae; genus Trinickia; species Trinickia sp. The sequence continues at coordinate 31,901 of NZ_JBMRBK010000041.1, forward strand.
GCGCATGCTCGTCGCGCTCGTCGTCGCTGGTGCGTTCGAGTATCGGACGCCGTCGGCGCGGGCATTGATGACGCCGGGCGCGGTGATGCTCGGCAATGACGGCGAGTGCTTCGAGTGCGGCCACCGGCACCGCGAAGGCGATCGCTGTATTGCGTTTCGCTATACCCCGGCATACTTCGAGCGAATTGCGGCGGACGTGGGCGTAACGCCGCGCGGCGCGCGTTTCGGCGCCGCACGCATCGCGCCCTCGCGCGCGTTTGCTCCGTTTGTCGCGGGTGCTTGCGCGGGCATATCGATGCAACGCGCACGCGGCTGGGACGCGCTCGCCGCAGCGCTTGCCGCACATGCGCTACGGCACACCGCGGGCCTTTCGCCGCGCGATACGCGCGGTGCCTCCAGCGCGGCGATCGAACGCGTGATGCAGATTCTTCAGTTGATCGACGCAGCGCCCGAGAGCGAGCTCGGCCTCGATCGCCTTGCCGAGCATGCCGGACTGAGTCCTTACCACTTCCTGCGTACGTTCGAGCAGGCCACGGGCACGACGCCGCATCAATACGTCGTGCGAGCGCGATTGCGGCTCGCGGCTCAGCGTCTCGCCGATGCGCCCGGCAAAATCGTCGACATCGCGCTCGATTGCGGGTTCGAGGACGTTTCGAACTTCAACCGCGCTTTCCGGGCCGAATTCGGCGAAAGCCCGCGTGCGTACCGCGCGCGGCTCACCGGCTGACGGGGCGTGATGGCGCACTGGCGTACAGGGTGCCGCGCAGGCGGTTTCGTTCTTGCACTGCGTGCGATCGCCCTGACCGTTGCCGTCTCGTGCGCGAGCGCAATGGCTAGGGCGTCGCAAGATGCCCCGTCGACGATCGAATCGGACGTGCATCGATTCGTAGTGCAACGGGACGGGACCGTGGAGGAGTATGACGACACGACATTGCGCGCGAACACGTCGAGCGGGGTCGATGCGATCGCACAGCATTACGTGTGGTTCGACAAGGACACCGAAAAGCTCACGATCGTGACGGCCGAGTCGATCGATCCGGGCGGGGTGCGGCATCCGGTCGGGCCGGAGGCGATTCGCGACGTGCAGGAGCCGCGTGCGTCAGGTGCGCCGACGTTCGAGGACGGTGTCTTGCGGACGATCATTTTCCCGGGCGTGGAGCCGGGCTGGCGAATCCACGTCGTCTTTCACAAGGTTCGTGGCAAACCGATCGAGCCCGGTGCGTTCAGCTATTTCGTCGCGCCGACGCGCGAGCCCGTCGAGTCCCAACAGCTCGTCTTCGATTTGCCCTCGGACGTGCCGCTTCATGCCGATGCGCGCGGATATGTCGGCGAGCCGCCTGTGACCGACGGTGCGCGCACGCGCTACGCCTTCGATTATCGGCATGGCCCCTATGCGGCGACGGAGCCCGGTGCGGTCGGCTACGCACAAGACGGCGACCGGTTGATGGTCACGACCGACGCGGACTTCGTCGCGTTCGCCGAGCGATACCGGGCGGGCGCCGCGGACGCGAGCGCCGCGGATCCGGCTATCGCCGCGCTGGCGCATGCGTTGACGGACGCGCAGCCTGACCCGGTTTCGAAAGCTCGCGCCATCTACGATTGGATGCGCGCGAACATACGTTATGTGGCGCTTTTCGTGGGCGAAACAGCGGCGCGGCCGCATCGGGTGATCGATGTCCTGCGCAACCGCTATGGCGATTGCAAGGATCACGTCGCGCTTTTCGGCGCGCTGCTCGCCGCGGCCGGTATTCGGAGCGAGCCGGCACTGCTCGGTCTCGGTCCTGTGTACACGCTGCCGTCGGTGCCCGGTTACGGCGCGAGCGCGATCAATCATGTGATCGTCTGGATGCCGGAGCTCCAGACGTTTGCCGATACGACTGCGGGCGGCATTGCGTTCGGGTATCTGCCGCCCGGCGTCATGGACCGGCCCGCGCTGCTGGTCGACGAAGCGCGCATGGTGCGCACGCCTGCCGTCGAGCCGCGCGAGCGCGCATCGCGCGTGCAGATCGACATCGATGCGAGCGGCGCCGCCCGTTACGCTTATCGCGTCGAGGACAGCGGCTGGACAGCGGAACTCGAGCGCAACGTGTTTCGCCGCGCGACGCACGAGCGCGTGCAGCAAATTGCGTACGAACGTCTGCATAACGCTGGTTTGCGCGGGAGCGCGACGATCGTTGCCGACGATGTCGCGGGCACGAGCGGACCGTTCGCGGTCTCGATGACGGGCGCGCTCGAGCATGTGATCTGGCCCGACGGGATGACGGGCATGCCGGCGATATCGAGTCTATCCGGCGGGATCGCGACGCAGGTCGAGCAGTGGCTGGCGGCCGGTGTGCGCACCCAGCCGTTCGTCTGCATCGGCGGCGGATTCGACGAGGCGGGCCAGATTGCGTTGCCCTCCGGCATGCGCGCGGTGTTCGTGCCGCACGATCTCGAATTGAGCGCGGGTGGCTTGCACTATCGCTCGCACTACGTGTTCGATCCGGCGACGCATATCGTGCAAATCACGCGCCGGCTGCAGGCGCGCTTCGGCAAACAAGTCTGCAGTCCTGATGAATTCGCGGCGATGCGCCCAGCGCTCGAACGCATGGAGCGCGACGCGCTGGCGCAAGTCATCGTCGCGCCGCGCCTCGATGAATCCTCGCGTTCGAGGTAATACGATGCCGAATCGCGATCCGATTCGCCCGGGCGTCATCGTGAGCGGCGGCAACGTCGATCTGGCGCGCTATGGCGCATGGCTGGCGGGCTGACACGGCACGGTCGTCGACCTGTCGTCAGCGCGAAGAGGCCTCCAACGTCGGCGTCGCGCTGCCGGTGCTGCGGCGCACGCGTGAGATCGTCGTGGGCGCGCTCTCCGACAAACGCATCATATGGCGCAGCGCCATCATCGCGCCGATCGATTCGAGCACGGCCGCGGGCACCCACATGATGAGGCCGCCGAGGCTCTGATCGAGCACGGGCGGGATCGAAGTGAACGCGCGTCCGCACAGCGTGAAGATCGGATAGAGGTCTTGCGATGAAAAAGTGATGATCGCGCCGACGAGAATCTGCGGCGTCATGGTGATCACGGGGGAAAGCACGCGCAAGCCGGGCCGCGTGCGGCTCGGCGGCGCACGGCGGTGATCGAGCAGCATCCACCAATAGGCGAGGCCGCTCACGGCCACCGACCAGTTCATGAGCGTATAGAGGCGCCAGTCGAGCATCGCGACGAATTGGACCGACGGGACGAGCCAGAGAACCACCGAAACGACGAACGCAAGCGAAATGACGGTGGGGTTGAGCAAGGTCGCAGCGGCCAGACGTGCCGACGCGCTGCGCTGCCAGCGCCGTAGCGCGGGCCGCCATGCGAACGGCAGCCCCGCGCGCAGGACACTGCCCGGATACGAGGCCATCAGCACGAGCGGCGCGAGATGGTGCAGCACCAGGTGCTGCAGCCGATGCACGAAGAACTGGTGCTCCGCGTAGTAATCGAGCCGCGTGTGGAGTGCGAGATAAAACAGCACGAGGCCAGTCCAGAACGCGGCTTGACGCGCGATCGTCACGGGGGCGCGCCGCGCGCCGCGCGCATAGAGCACGGCTGTGACGAGCACAACGGCGACAAACGCGGGAGAGGGCTCCCAAGGGGCGAGCAGGCTGATGACGGACATGGCGATGAGTGATACGGCAGTCGTACGCTTCGCGGTACGGCCCGCTGCATATTAACAGCATCGCTGGCGCGGCCCGGCAATCGGCGCGGCTTCATCGGTCCAGGAAGACCCCCTCGTTCGCCATGGCGCGCTGCACGGCCGGGCGTGCCGAGACACGCCGCACGATCCCGGTCCAAGCCGGATAGCGCTCGCGCATCGGCAGACCGATCCGGTTGCCCCAGCGATAGAGCACGAGCAAAAACGGATCGACGATCGAATAACCGCGCGCGACGGCCCACGGGCGCCCATCGGCGAGCTCCGCTTCGATGCAAACGCAGGATTGTTCGATGGTGCGTCTGCCGGCCGCGCTGATCGTTTCGCACAACGCAGGATCGGAGACGAACCGCAGTGGGCGCCATAGCTCGCCGTAACCGACGCCGTGCACCCAGCCGGCGAGCCACGCGAGCCATTCGTGACAGCGTGCCTCGTCGAGCGCGTTGTCGCTCGGCAACAGATTCGCCTCGGGGTGCCGTCGCGCGAGAAACGTGAGAATCGCGGGCAGTTCGGTCAGCACGCGTGTTTCGCCGGCGATGGCCAGCGCGGGCACGCGCGCTTTCGGGTTGATGGCCAGGTACTCAGGCTGTGTGGTCTCGCCTCGCGCAACCGAGACTTCCTCGCGCTCGAACGGTATGCCGATTTCTTCGAGCGCGATATGAACGGCCAACGAGCAGGCACCGGGCGAATAGTAGAGTCGATAGTTCATTTGGCTTTCGTCGCAAAGATTCGGGTGAATTCGCGACGACGAGTCTAGCCAGCGCGGCCGCGACCGGCAAAGCAGGAATACTGCGCTCGAGCCATTAGCATCTCTAATGGCTCACCGGGTCCGCCTGATCGGTATGTCCCGCGCTCGCTCACAACTTCCACGACGCGCGGATGCGCTCGCGCACATCGCCCAACCGCGAAGCCGGCTCGTTGGAAAACACGAAGCGCAGATAGCGCTCGGCGCCGGGGCCCCAGTTCGTCATGGGCGTAGCGGCAATCTTGCCGTGTGCGAGCAATCGTCGCGACGCCTCGCCCGGCTCGATGCCGAGCGCATCGGTATCGATCAGCAGCGACCAGCCACCGTGCGGCCGCACGACCGGCAGGTCGGCCAGTTGCGCGACGAGGACGTCCCGGCGCTTTTCCCATTCGGTTACGGCCGCGGCCACGCCGTCGTCGGCCGCCGTCAGCGCGGCGGCCGCACCGGGCATGGCAATGCCGACCTGACAGACGACGTTCGAGAGGCTCGCAAGCCGAACGTCGCGCATGATCGTTGCGGGGCCGACGATCCAGCCGATGCGCCAGCCGATCATCCGGTACTCCTTCGAGACCGCGCCGACGCTGATCGTGCGCTCGCGCATGTCGGGCAAACCGGCCGGATGAAGCACGGCGCGGCCATCGAAGAGAATCCGCTCCATGGCGGCGTCATAGACGAGCCATGCGCCGGCGCGACGGCAGTGTTCGGCGATCGCCTGCCATTCGTCCGCCGTGGCGACATAGCCGCTCGGCATCGATGGCGACATCATCAGAAACGCCTTCGTGCGGGGTCCCACGGCCGCGGCCAGGCTGTCGAGATCGAGCCGCCAGCCGTCGGCGCCGGCTACGAGCCGCGCGAACTTCGGCACACCGCCCGCGAGGTGGACGCGATTGATGAGCCCGGCGTAGGTCGGTGTGCTCAGCACGACTTCGTCGCCGGGTTCCAGGATCGAGAGCAGCACGTTGAAGATACCGGCCAGCCCGCCGGCCGAAACGATACACTCCGTCGCGGCGTCGTAGCGGTGCCCCGCGGCGCGCCCGACGCGCTCGGCGGCGGCCTGCCGCAGAGCGGGCAGGCCGAGAAACGGCAGGTAGCTGTTGGCCGCGTCGTCGTCGACGGCTTCGCGCGTGACCTTCAAGGCTGCCGCGGGCGGCCGGAGGTCAGTGTCGAGGTTTTCGAGCCGTAGAATGTCCGCGTCGTGCATCGAGTCCGCCGCGTCGCCGACCCGGTCGACACCGATGCCGGGGATATTTCGCAATCTGGATACCGTCATATCGACCTCCCAATGAGTTTTAATATATTAAAATGAAAAAGTCGGCCGATGCAAAAGTTTCTTCGGTGGCGCTTGCCGACCGTATCCGCGAACGCATCGCGAGCGGCGAGTTGCCGCCCGGCACGCAGTTGCGGCAGGACCGCCTCGCGGCCGAATTCGGAACGAGCCACATTCCCGTGCGCGAGGCGTTTGCGCAGTTGCAGGCGAGCGGGTTCGTCACGCTGGTGCCGAATCGCGGTGCCTTCGTTTCGGCGATGAGCGCATCGGAAGCCGAGGAGCTCCAGGAAATGCGCGTGGCGCTGGAACTCATCGCGCTCGACGCTGCGATCGATGCATTCGGCCCGGACGACGCCCGGGCCGCGCGCGAGATTCTCGAACGCGATCGCAAGGCGCGCGACGTCGAGGCCTGGTCGAAGGACAACTGGGCATTTCACCGCGCCATCTACGCCGCGGGCGGTAAGCCGCATCTGCTCGAGACGCTCGAAGTACTCTGGCGCAAGGCCGACCGCTATTTGCGGCTGGTCTGGCAGATCGAGCCGTACCAGGAGACCTCGTGCGCGGAGCACGCGGCTATCCTCGAGGCCGTGATTGCGCGCGATCGCCGCAGGGCGAAAGGTTTGACGAAGGCGCATATCGCGGCCGCGGGCGCGGTGATGAAAGCGGCGTTGCGTGCGAAAAACCGCGAAGCGGGTGCATGATGCGCGAAACACTCACGCCACGACCTGCCGTACGATGACCGGTTCGCGTCTTCCCCCCATGCAGACGTTGCGCGCGTTCGAAGCTGCCGTGCGGCTCGGCAGCTTCACGCGCGCAGCGGACGAACTCGCGCTGACGCAAGGTGCGATCAGCCAGCACGTGCGCGCGCTCGAACTGCGCCTGGGCACCGCGCTGTTCGTGCGTGAGCGTTTTGGCGCTGTCGCGACGCCGGAGGCTCACGCGCTCGCGCTGCAGGTGCGTCAGGGACTCGAGGTGCTGCAGCGCGCATTCGAGCGCGTACCGCCGCGCCAGCGTACCCGCGAAGCGCGCAAGCCTGAACCGACCAAGCTGACGGTGAGCGTGCTGCCGCCGTTCGCCGCGCGATGGCTCGCGCCCCGTCTTCCATCGTTTTTGCGCCGTCACCCCGATATCTCGCTGCAACTGCGTCCCGAGGCGGCGCTCGCGCGTTTCGACCGGCACGATGGCGTGGACGTGGCGTTGCGCTACGGGCCCGGCGCGTGGCCTGACCTCGAGGCCGAGCGGCTGATGGACGAGGAGGTATTCGTGGTGGCGAGCCCCGCTTATCGCGGGGGGCGGCTGCCTCGACGGTTCGCCGATCTCGCGCGCTGCACGTTGCTGCGCCATGCCTCGCAGCCCTGGGAGCCGTGGTTCCAGGCCGTCGGTCTCGATCTGACCGAGCCGCGCGGCGGGCCGCTTTTCACGGACGCCGGTGCGCTCATCGATGCCGCGGCGAACGGGCTCGGCATTGCGCTCGCGCGCGCGACGCTCGTGGAAGCGGAGCTTGCCAAGGGTGCCCTTGTCCGGCTCTGGCGGCGCAGTATCAAGGACATCTACGCGCACTTCATCGTCTGGCGCTCCGACAGCGCGAAACGCGATGCCATCGATGCGTTGCGCCGCTGGCTGCACGAAGAGGCCGCCGCGGCGCGCTAGCGCCACCGTGTTTTCGGTATTTGTCTTCCTCGCACAGTTGAAAACGAACAGCGGTTTTGCATAAGCGTGATATCGAATCCGATAATCGAAAAGAACTACGGATTGTGACGCCTGTGAGCAGTCGATGCCGACTTAAACTCGGTTCCGTCGAATTAATATGAATTCAACAAAGCAAGACGGCGAATCGGGGAAGAAGCTCGACAACGGCGCGCGCCGCCGCGAGCTCGTCGATCACGGAGAACGGCATGTCTACGACGGATATGACGCGTGCTGATGTAGCCGCGTTCATCGAGCGCGAGTTTTCGCGCCCACAGAGCAACAAGGTACTACATACGCATCCCAGTCCGATGTATTGGCGGGCGAACGATGGTAAGACCCGCGAACGCTGGGAGAAGCGGGCGCATTTGGCGAAGCAGCGCCGGTTTAAAGACAACCTTTACCTGGGCATTCCATTTTGTATTCCGACCGATCCGGCTCATTGCGGATTTTGTCTTTTTCCAACACAGGATTATCGAGGAAAGTCTCAAATTTCCGATTACCTCGATTATCTCGAGCGTGAAGCGGAGCTTTTTGGCGATATGCTGTCGGGCGATACGCTGGCATCGCTCTACGTCGGCGGTGGCACGCCGAACCTCCTGCGTGACGGCGAGTATGCGCGCCTCATGGCGATCGTTCGGAAACTCTATGGTGACGTGGCGCCCCGGATCGAGAAGACTCTCGAGGGAATCCCGCAGCTTTTCACGCGTGACAAGGTCGATGCCATTCGCAGCGCCGGCTTCACACGCGTAAGCATGGGCGTGCAGCAACTGAGCGACCGGCTGATCCGCTATAGCGGCCGCAAGCAGACGCGCCAGCAAGTGATGGACGCGCTTGCCTATTTCAACGAGGCCCAGCTCGCCTGCAACGTGGACCTCATTTACGGGTGGCCCGAGCAGACCGTCGACGACATGCTGTTCGACCTCGACGAACTGGTGCGCTCGGGCGTTCGCCATATCACGCACTATCAGCTCAATATCGCGGGGCGCAGCGACTTCAGCAAGGCGCAACGTGCGCAGTTGCCGCCGCTCGAGGAGACCATCGAGATGTATCGTGAATCCGTGCGATTTCTGACTGCCCGGGGGTTTCGTCAAGCGACCGTGTATGACTGGGAGCGGACCGACCCTGACGGTGACGGGCGCTTCGAATTTGCCGGCGCCGAGCGCTACGAATACGAGACGCACTTGCGCTGCCTCTTGAATATGGAGGGTAGCGAGCTCGTCACGCAGCACATGATCGGCATCGGCTATGCGGCGATCAGCATGCCCCCATCGTCGTGGAACCCGGACGACGGGCTCAACTGGTTGCAGATGAATCATCGCTCGCTCGAGGCGTACCATGCCGCGATCGATGCCGGGCAGTTTCCGGTCGACAGGCAGTTCGTGCAGGCCTTGCCGGACATGAAGCTTGCATGGCTCTTCCAGGAGATGCAGACGATGAATATCGATCTATGCGCCTACGAAATGGCGTTCGGGTGCGACGCCATCGGCGAGTTCGAGCCAATCTGGGAGGAGCTCGGCGCGCGCGGGTGGATTGAAATCGAAAACGACGCGATCCGTTTCGTCGATATCGGGGCTTTTCACATCCCCATGCTGCAAGCGCTGATGAGCCAGACGCGGCTACGCCAGTTGCGCGATGGTGTGGACCTCGGGGGCGGCACGCGGCGCGTCGTTCCGATTCACGCCGAGATATGACCACGCTCGCCGAATGCATTTCGACCCGTGACGGTGTGCGGCTCGCCCTCACGCGCGTGGGCAATGGCCGGGGCGCGCCCGTCGTCCTCACGCACGGTACGTTCTCGAACCACCGCTGCTGCATGGCGCTCGCCGAGTACCTGGCCCGCCGTGGGCTTGCATGCTGGGTCTTCGACTGGCGCGGGCACGGCCGCAGTGCAAAGGCGCCGACGCCTTACACATTCGACACGGTCGCGCGCGAAGATGTCGAGGCCGTCGTCGCTGCGCTCGGGACGAAAAGCGGCGGGCAACCGATTTACTGGGTCGGGCACAGTGGCGGCGGGCTCATTGCGGCGATGTGGATGGCCCGCAATCCGGCGCGCGCGGCACGTGAATTCGGCGGACTCGTGTTGTTGGCCAGCCAGGCGACGGCCGCGGCGCTGACTTGGCGCAACCGCGCGCGCGTGCGGGCGATGGCCGCGTGGATCGCCTGCGGTGGGCGCTTGCCGAGTTGGCTCTTGCGCGTCGGTCCGGAGGGCGAAGAGCCGCGGCTCATGCGCCAATGGTGCCGGTGGAGCCTTGCCCGGACGTTCGACGGCGAGGACGGCTTCGACTACCTGGGCGCGCTCGGCGCCGTCGAAGTACCGCTGCTTGCGCTCGCGGGCAGCGGCGACGCGTTCATCGCACCGGAGCAAGGGTGCGCGAGGCTGGCCAACGCCTTCGGCGGCGCGGATCGTACCTACCGGCTGTGCGGCCGCGATCGCGGTTTTAGCGAAGACTATACGCACGAGCGCTTGATCGTCTCGCGCAATGCCGCGCGCGAAACCTGGCCGCTCATCGGGCGCTGGCTCGCGGAGCACGGCGCGCATGGCGCGCACGACGAGCGGTTTGCCTGAGCCAAACGCAACACGGCGCCCGAAGGCGCCGTGTCATGCGGCACGACGGCGATGCCTGGGCGCTGTGTCAGAGCCCCGCTTTCGTGGCAACGGTCACCCACTGGCCGTTCTTGACCTCGTAGACGGTCGACGAGCCTTGCTTGAGCGAACCGTTCGAGTTGAATGCGATATGGCCGGTGATGCCGTCGAAGCTGATCGCCTTGAGCTTCGGACGGTAGTCCTCCGGCTTGATCGAATTCGCGGCCTGCATGGCTTTGATGGCCGTCCATGCGGCGTCGTAGCCGAACGGTGCGTACGACAGCACATCGACGCCGAACTTCGCCTTGAATTTGCTCGCGAACTCCTTACCCACCGGCGTGCTGTCGAGCGGGCGACCGTACTCCCAGGCCATGGCGCCCTCGGCGGAGTCGCCGGCGAGCTTGATGAAGTCGATGTCCTTCACGCCGCCGCCGCCCACGAACTGAGCCTTGATGCCAAGCTGGCGCATCTGCTTCATGATGCCCGCGGCTTGCGGGTTGAGCGCCGCGACGAAAATGAGGTCTGGGTTGACGCCTTTGAGCTTCGTGAGCTGAGTCTTGAAGTCGGTCGCGCTGTTCGTCGTATATTCGCGTCCCACGATATTGCCGCCAGCCTTCTTGACGGCCTTCTCGAACTCGTCGGCTTCGCCCTGACCGAATGCCGTCCGGTCGTCGATGATCGCGATGCGCTTGGCCTTGGTCGTCTGCACGGCATACGTGCCTGCCGTACCCGCGTTTTGCGCATCGCTCGAAATCACCATGAACACGTTCTCGTAGCCGCGCCCCGTGATGATCGGATTCGTGGCGGCCGGATCGATGTCGGGAATGCCCGCTTTCTGGTAGATCTCGGAGGCCGGAATCGTCGTGCCCGAATTGAAGTGGCCGACGATCACGTTCACGCCCTCATCGACGAGTTTCTGTGCCACTTGTGAACCGGTCTTGGGGTCCGCCTGATCGTCCTCTGCGACGAGTTGGAACGATGCGGGCTGTCCGTTGATCTTGATGCCTTGCGCCTTGGCATCGTCGAGCGCCAGCTGCACGCCGTCCTGGAGATCCTTGCCGTAGCTGGCGTTGGGGCCCGTGAGCGGGGCGGCAAAGCCGATCTTGACCGTGACATCGGCGGATGCGGAAAACGGCACGACTGCGAGAAGCGCTCCAACAGCAACTGCGATAGGGGTAATCGTCTTCGCGAAACGCATGTTCTTTCCTTTTGGCGACAACATGGAAAACGGCGGTGGTGTGCATCCCGGCATGCGCGCGAAGGTGCGCGATGCGCGGATCTCCTCCGCGCCGAAAACGCCGGTGCACGACTCTTGTTCGGTGAGAGGGCGTGTGGCGGAACCTCCTGGGATTCGTAGTTTTCGTCGATCTGTGCCGCCGGCGCGTCGGCCTGCCGCGGCACTCCCTTGACGCGAATATAGGAAGCCAATAAGAGGCCGTCTTGACCGTTCGCGTCGTCCAGTATGCGCATTTCGGCATAGCGATGCTGCGCCGGCAATCAGGGCAAACACGCTCGTCCTCGAAGGCACCGCCCGCGCGGCGGCGATGCGCGTCAGGCCGCCCCGACGAACCACGCGCCGAGCCACTCGCGCGGACGCGCGATATCGTCTTGCGCGGCGACGAGTTCGAGCTCGTAGCGACCGGCGTCGTAGGTCGCCTTCAGCACCGCGTGCACCGCGGCGGACGTATGCTCGAGCGCGGTTCGCACCGAATCCCCTGTGAGGCGCCGTGCGACGAATATGGCACTCGTGAGCTCCGAGACGCCCACGGGCTGGCGGGCGAACGGGTAGCGCGGATACTGGCTCATCCACGCCTCGCTCGCTGTCACCGCGAGCAGGTTGACGCGGTCGGCCGGACTGTTGCGATCCCGCAACTGCTTGACGAGCACGAGTTGCGGCCCGCGCGCGATGATCTCCCGACAGGACACGACGGCTTCGTCGACGGTCTCGATTGCGCGGCCGGCCAGCTTTTGCAATGTCTCGTGATTCGGAGCCAGGCCGTCGGCGGTCGCCGGCATCGCGGCGAGCAGGTATTCGTCGACGTGGGCGCCGGCGCCCGCGCCGATGACGGGCGTGGCGAAGTGCCACGCGCGGGGATTGGCCGCCTTCACCGCCTTTACGATGTCGACGACCGCCTGCACCTGCGCAGTCGAACTCAAGTAGCCGGAGAGCACGGCGTCGCAGCGCCGCAACACGCCGATGGTACCGATTCCTTCGACGAGTTCGCTCATCTGCGCGGCGTCGATCGCGCTCCCGGCCCAGTGTCCGTACTGCATGTGATTCGAAAACTGCATCGTCTCGAGCGGCCAGACGTTCACGCCGAGGCGTTGCATCGGGAACACCGCGGCACTGTTGCCTACATGGCCGAACACGACATGCGGCTGTATGCTGAGAACGTTTTTCATGGTGGCTTCGCTTCGCGCGGCGCGCGCGCTTCGAGGTCGACTGGCCCGCCGGCCGGCGCGAGTCGCTTCGACCGCGCGTGCGGGCGGCGGGAAAACAGCATCTACTTAAACACGATACATGACTTGCTGCGTCGCGTCATCGCTCGGGGCCGGATACCGCACGTTGTACGCCGGGCCGCCGTGCCCGATGCAGCGTCCACGCGACGGAATCCAGTAGTCGATACGCGTTGCGGCACTGCTTATGCCTCGCACTGCTACAATTACGGGTTTGCGGCTTCGAGCTTCAGGCGCGCGGGCGGGGCTCGTTTTCCCGCCGGGACCTGCGGACGAGGCACGCGCTCGACTTCTACGAAGGAGCAACGACCCGTGCGAGCCAGCATCGTTTCATCGCGGTTGACCGTGGCGTACCGCAAGCCGGTCCGTTGCGTGCCGCCATTGGCGGGGCGCGCGCGGTGAACGCGGCGGTGGCCTCGGCATTGTCCGATTGGATGCTGGTGATGCTCGCGTGCGCCGCGGCGGCCTATGCGCTTGCGGCGGCGTTTGCCATGCCGTCGGCACGGGCGTTCAGCCGGGCCCGTCCCGCCCGGCCGCCCGCGAGAGCGTCGGGCGTAAGCGTGCTCAAGCCGCTGTGCGGTGCCGAGCCGCGGCTTTTCGAAAATCTCGCGACTTTCTGCGAGCAGCGCCATCCGTGCTACCAACTGCTTTTCGGCGTGTCATCGCCGAACGACGCGGCCATCGGTGTCGTGCGGCGGCTGCAGGCCTTGTACCCGGGGCGCGATATCGAACTCGTCGTCGATTCACGCGTGCACGGCAAGAACCTGAAGGTCAGCAATCTCATCAATCTTGCCGCGCGTGCGAAGCATCCGCTCGTCGTCGTGGCGGACAGCGACATCGCGGTCGAGCCCGGCTATCTGGAAGCGGTCACCGCGCCGTTGGACGACCCCGAAGTGGGCATCGTCACGTGCCTTTACCACGCCGAAAGCGTCGGCGGTTTCTGGACGCGCGTGGGCGCGCTGTTCGTCAACGAATGGTTCGCGCCGTCGGTGCGGCTCGCGCATGCGGGCGGTTCCCGGCGCTTCGGGTTCGGCGCGACGCTCGCGCTGCGCGCCACGACGCTGGAATTGACGGGCGGCTTTGCCGCCCTCAAGGATTGCCTGGCCGACGATTACTGGCTGGCCGAGCATGCGCGCGTGCGGGGTCTCGAAACGGTGTTGTCGGAAGTCGTGGTGGCCACGGACGTCATCGAGCCCGATTTCGCGTCGCTGTGGCGGCGCGAGACGCGCTGGCTGCGCACGATCCGCTCGATCAACCCGGCCGGTTTCGCATTTCTGTTCGTGACGTTCACGATGCCGTGGGTCCTACTGGCCGCACTGCTTGCCTACGGGCTCGCCGGCCATGGCGCACCCGTTCGCGCGGCGGTGCTGGCAGCGGCCGCGGTGCTCGGCTTGCTCGCGCGGCTCGCGGTACACGCGCGGGGTGCACGCCATATCAGCACGTTCTGGCGCGATCTGCCGCTCGTGCCGCTGCGCGATGGGTTGCTTGCGCTGCAGTGGCTTGCCGCGGCGTTCGGCTCTCACGTCACCTGGCGCGGCGCCCGGGTACCCGTCGTGGCGCGTGTGGCGGAGGGCTCCGATGGCTCCTGACGCCGCGTCCACTCAGTCTTCTTCTTTTCATCCGTATTCATGCAGGTTGCCGGAGCATCCATGAAATCCCTGTTCTTGCAGGCCCCGTCCTATGACGGCTTCGACGGCGGAGCCGGATCGCGCTATCAGGCCAAGCGCGAGATCCGCTCGTTCTGGTATCCGACCTGGCTCGCGCAGCCCGCGGCGCTCGTGCCCGGCAGCCGCGTGCTCGACGCGCCGGCCGACGGCCTCTCGGTCCAGGCATCGCTCGACATCGCCGTCGAATACGACGTCGTTTTCATCCATACGAGCACGCCGTCGTTTCCGACCGACGCGCTTTTTGCGCAGGACCTGAAAAAGCGCAAGCCGTCGGTCCTGATCGGCATGGTGGGCGCCAAAGTGGCGGTGGACCCTCATAACTCGCTCACGGCGAGCGACGCGATCGATTTCGTCTGCCGCGAGGAGTTCGACTTCACCTGCAAGGAAATCGCCGAAGGCAAGCCGTTCCCGGAAATCAAGGGTTTGAGCTGGCGCGCGAAGGACGGTTCGATCGAGCACAACGAAGCGCGCCCGATCCTCGAAAACATGGACGAGCTGCCGTTCGTCGCGCCCGTGTACAAGCGCGATCTCAAGATCGACAACTACTTCATCGGCTATCTGAACTACCCGTACGTGTCGATCTACACGGGGCGCGGCTGCAAGTCGCGCTGCACGTTCTGCTTGTGGCCGCAGACGGTCAGCGGCCACCGCTATCGCACGCGCTCGGTCGATAACGTGCTCGAGGAAGTGAAGTGGATTCGCGAAAACATGCCCGAAGTGAAGGAGATCATGTTCGACGATGACACTTTCACCGACGACACCCCGCGGGCTGAAGCGATCGCGCGCGGGCTCGGCAAGCTCGGCGTGACCTGGTCGTGCAACGCGAAGGCCAACGTGCCGTATTCGACGCTGAAGATCATGAAGGAAAACGGCCTGCGCTTGTTGCTGGTCGGCTACGAGTCGGGTGACGATCAGATTCTCGTCAACATCAAGAAGGGCGTGCGTACCGATTTCGCGCGGCGTTTCAATGCGGACTGCAAGAAGCTCGGCATCATGATTCACGGCACCTTCATTCTCGGCTTGCCCGGCGAGACGAAGGAGACGATCCGCAAGACGATCGAGTATGCGAAGGAAATCAATCCGCATACGATCCAGGTCTCGCTGGCCGCGCCTTATCCCGGTACGACACTCTATAAGCAAGCCGTCGAAAACGGCTGGCTCGAAGAGAACAAGGTCATCAATCTCGTCAGTAATGAAGGCGTGCAGCTCGCCGCGATCGGCTATCCGCATCTGTCGCGCGATGAGATCTATCACCACCTCGAGGCGTTCTACAAGGAGTTCTACTTCCGCCCCTCGAAGATCTGGGAGATCGTGCGCGAAATGCTGACGAGCTGGGACATGATGAAGCGGCGTCTGCGCGAAGGCGTCGAATTCTTCCGCTTCCTGCGCGCCCACGAGGCATGAGCTCAACCCTCGTACGGAAATAATCCGGTGTCTCGTTCTGCCGCGAGGGCACTAATCGTCACGGCCGACGATTTCGGCCTCGATGTGCGCGTGAACCGGGCCGTCGAACGCGCGCATCGCGATGGGGTGTTGACGAGCGCGAGCCTCATGGTGAGCGCACCGGCGGCGGGCGACGCCGTCGAGCGCGCACGTCGGCTGCCGGGCCTGCGCGTGGGCTTGCACCTCGTACTCGCGGATGGGCCGGCGATGTCGTCCGCGGCCGAGATTCCCGCGCTCGTCGGTGCCGACGGCCGGTTCGGCGATGCGATGGTGCGCGACGGTTTTCGCTTCTTTTTTCTGCCCGCCGTGCGCACCCAACTCGCGCGCGAGATCCGCGCGCAGTTCGAAGCGTTCGCCGCAACCGGTTTGACGCTCGACCACGTCAACGCCCATAAGCATTTCCATGTGCATCCAACGGTGCTGTCGCTCGTCCTGTCGATCGGTCGCGAGTATGGGCTCGAGGCGATCCGTCTGCCGTTCGAAGCGCACGCGCCCTGGTGGCTCGCGCCCTGGATCGCGCTGATGCGCGCGCGGCTTGCACGCGCTGGGATTGCGCACAACGATTACGTCGTCGGTATCGCAAACACGGGTGGCATGGACGAAGCCGTCGTGCTCGACGCGCTGGCCGCGTTGCCCGAAGGCATCGGCGAAATCTACTGTCACCCCGCGGAGCCCGGCGCACCGGGGCAGGGGCCGATCAGCTCCTCGATGCGCGAATATCGCCACGCAGACGAACTGGCTGCACTCCTCTCGCCGCGCGTCGCCGCGGCGATGGCGGGCATCCCCAGAGGCGGATTCGCCGATGTCTGCGGTGCAGGCGTCGCAGGGATATCGGGCCCAAGCGCCGCGCAAGGCCGTCGGCTATGACGAGGTGGTTCAAGTGGGCCGGCTGGCCCATCGGTATTGCCATCCTGATTGCGCTCGTCGTGCGCAACGGAGCGGGCGACGTCGTGCACATCATCGGCGAGGCCGGGTTTACGCTGCTTTGGCTAGTGCCGTTTCACGCGCTGCCGCTCTTGCTCGATGCGCGCGCATGGCAGTTGCTGCTGCGAGGGCGTGCGCCGCTCGTCTTTCTGTGGTGGGTCGCGACGGTCCGCGAGGCGGTGGGGCGGCTCTTGCCCGTCGTGGGAGTGGGCGGCGAGATCGTCGGCATTCGCCTCGCGCGCTGGCACGTGAGCGATGCGTCTCGGGTCAGCGCCTCGGTGATCGTCGAGGTATTGATCACGATCGCGGTGCAGTACGCGTTTTCGGCGCTCGGGCTCGTGCTGATTTTTGCGTCGACGGGTGGGGCGGGCGCGAAGACGATCGCGCTGGCGCTCGCGATGTCGCTGCCGCTTCCCTTCGTGACGATCGCGCTGGTGCGCCGCGGGGGGCTATTTCATGCCATCGAACGCTTCGCCGTGCGCGCGCTCGGCAGCGAGCATCGGCTGCTGCAAGGAATCGACGGCAAGCGGCTCGATGAAGAAATCGACGCGCTCATGAGAAAGACGGGGATGCTCGTGAGGGCCTTCGCCTGGCAACTCGCCGGATATGTGCTCGGCGCGCTCGAGACTTATTGGGCGCTGGCGTTGCTGGGCCACCCGGTCTCGATTGGCGGCGCCATCGCCATCGAGGCGCTCACGCAGGCCGTGCGCCACGCCGCGTTCATGGTGCCCGCGGGACTCGGCGTTCAGGAAGCTGCCGTGGTGCTGCTTGCGCAGATGTTCGGGGTCGACCGCGAAGTCGCGCTGTCGCTCGCGCTCGTCAAACGCATGCGCGAGGTCGTCTTCGGCTGTGCGGCGCTTGCGTCCTGGCAATGGGCCGAACTCTCGCGCGGGCGCAATCTCGTACGGTAGGCGTCAACAGCCTCGGGCGCATTCCAAATATCGAAAATGCGACGGGAAGTTTTCGCAATTCACGCCGAGCCGCGCGGGCCCGCTCGCGGCAGCGACCGCGCACGAGCGGCAGGGCGGGACCTGCGCGCTCGATAACGCGGATGTTGCACTGCCGCAAAGAGCAGCGCGCCATTTGCGGAAACATTTTTCGCTTGCGACGATCCGCGCCATCCCTCTGACGGAGATGCGCGTGTTTCTCTACGGGTTTGGACCGGTGTTGCTCGCGGGCACGCTGAAGACGATCGAGTTGTCGGTGCTCTCGCTGGCCGTGGCGGTGCTGCTGGGCCTCGCCGGCGCGCTGGCCAAGCTCTCGCGCCGGCCGGCCGTGGCGGGCGCGGCCACGGCCTACACGACATTGATCCGTTCGGTGCCGGATCTCGTGCTGATGCTGCTGCTCTTTTACAGCATCCAGATCGCCGTGAATCAGCTGACCGACGCGCTCGGCATCGAACAGATCGATATCGATCCGTTCGTCGCCGGCGTGCTGACGCTCGGTTTCATCTATGGCGCCTACTTCACGGAAACGTTTCGGGGCGCGTTCATGGCCGTGCCCCGCGGGCAGCTGGAAGCCGGCATGGCCTACGGGATGAGCGGCGCGCGCGTCTTCGCACGCATCCTCTTTCCGCAGATGATGCGCTTCGCGCTGCCCGGTATCGGCAACAACTGGCAGGTGCTCGTCAAGGCGACCGCGCTCGTTTCGATCATCGGTCTTGCGGACGTCGTGAAGGCCGCGCAGGACGCCGGAAAGAGCACGTTCAACATGTTCTTTTTCGTCCTCGTTGCCGCGCTGATCTATCTGGCCATCACCACCGTGTCCAACATCGCGCTGATTTGGCTCGACCGCCGCTATTCCCTCGGCGTGCGCAAGGCGGAGCTATGATCGACATTCTTTCCCAGTTCGGCCGGGCGTTTCTCTATTGGGACGGGCAGGGCCTCTCGGGCCTGGCCATGACGCTCTGGCTGCTCGTTGCCTCGCTCGCGATCGGCTTTACTATGGCCGTGCCGCTTGCCGTTGCGCGCGTTTCGCAAAATCGCTGGTTGTCGGTGCCGGTGCGCTGCTATACCTACCTCTTTCGCGGCACGCCGCTTTATGTGCAGTTGCTGCTCATCTACTCGGGTCTTTACAGCCTCGAAGTCGTGCGCGCGCATCCCACGCTGAACGAATTTTTCCGCAGCGGCCTGAATTGCGCCATCCTCGCCTTCGGTCTCAATACGGGCGCCTACACGACGGAGATTTTCGCGGGCGCGATCCGCTCGATCTCGCATGGCGAAGTCGAAGCTGCGCGCGCCTACGGCATGCACCGCTTCACGATGTATCGGCGCATCGTCTTGCCCTCGGCGCTGCGACGCGCGTTGCCGCTTTACAGCAACGAGGTCATTCTCATGCTGCATGCGACGACGATCGCATTTACCGCCACGGTGCCCGACGTGCTCAAGGTCGCGCGCGACGCCAATTCGGCAACCTATATGTCGTTTCAGGCATTCGGCATCGCCGCATTGATCTATCTTGCGGTATCGTTTGCGCTCGTCGCGCTATTCAGACGGGCCGAACAGCACTGGCTGGCGTACCTCGCGGTCGGCCGCCGTTGAATTACTCGAGGAGAGCACGGTGCTTCAAGCGACATCCCCATCCACCGCCGTCAAGCTCGCGGCGCTCGATATCCACAAACGCTACGGCGACAACGAGGTTCTCAAGGGCGTGACGCTCGAAGCAAACGCCGGCGACGTCATCAGCATCATCGGCGCGAGTGGTTCGGGCAAGAGCACGTTCTTGCGTTGCATCAACTTTCTCGAACGGCCGAATGCCGGGCAGATCGTCGTCGACGGCGAGGCGGTGCGCACGCGCGCCGACCGCTCGGGCAACCTCGAGGTGGCCGACCACAAACAGCTCCAACGCATGCGCACCAAGCTCGCGATGGTGTTTCAGCACTTCAATCTGTGGGCGCACATGACGGTGCTCGAAAACGTCGTCGAAGCGCCGATCCATGTGCTCGGGCTCTCGCGTCGCGAGGCCGAGGAACGCGCACGCGCGTACCTCGAGAAGGTCGGGCTCGCGCCCCGCCTCGAAAAGCAGTATCCGTCGCACCTGTCGGGCGGGCAGCAGCAACGCGTGGCGATCGCACGCGCGCTGGCCATGAACCCGGACGTGATGCTCTTCGACGAGCCGACTTCGGCGCTCGATCCGGAGCTTGTCGGGGAAGTGCTGAAAGTCATGCAGAAACTCGCCGAAGAAGGCCGTACGATGATCGTCGTCACGCACGAGATGGGGTTTGCGCGCAACGTCTCCAACCATGTCATGTTTTTGCACCAGGGCCGGACCGAGGAAGAGGGCGATCCAGCGATCGTGCTCACCCAGCCACGAAGCGAGCGGCTGCGGCAGTTCCTGTCGGGTAGCCTCAAATAAGCCAGACATGCGGTTAGTCCTGTCGAGACCGGCTCATGGACCCACCGCCCGATCGGCGCCGGGCGCGCCCCGCCTATCCGAAGCAGGTCAGCCGTTCGACGTGGGGAGAACGTGATGGTACGCGCCGGCCAGGTCGTGCCGAGCACGTCAGGCGCGCCGCGCGCCACGGAGGTCGTCATCGTGGCGCTGCCGCCCGTTTCGATGTCCGGGCTCGGCCCGATCGTCGATACGCTGCGCCTCGCCAACGAAATCGACGGCCGCCTGCTTTACCGCTGGCGAATTTGCTCGTGGGATGGCCGGGCCGTGCCGCTCGAGGGTGGCGCCACGTTGGCGGCCGATGGCGCATTCGGCGACGGCATTGCCTGCGATTGGCTTATCGTCGTCACGGAGCGTTTTCAGCAGTTCGCCGATTACCGGCTCTTTCTCGCATCGCTCGCGCGCGTGGGCCAGCGCACGCCGCTCGTCACGGGTATTCATCATGGCGTCTGGTGGCTCGCCATGGCGGGCCAGCTCTCGGGCTACCGGGTGAGCGTGAATTGGGAAACTTATCAGCAGTTTGCGGAGCAGTTCGAGCGCTCGATCGTGACGCAGCAGCTCTTCGAGATCGACCGCGACCGGGCGAGCTGCGCGGGCGGTCAGGCCAGTGCCGACTTCATGCTTGCCATGGTCGCGCGCGAGCACGGCCCGGAGTTGGCCGAACGCATTGCCGACGCGTTGGGCCTCGGCGCGCTGCGCGCAGGCGAGGAGCGCCAGCGCATTCCGCACGTCACGGCGCCCGGCGAACGCCATCCGCGGCTCAACGACGCGTTACAGCTGATGGATGCGAATGTCGAAGATCCGCTGACGACGGACGAGATCGCGGAACTCGTCGGGATCTCGCGCCGTCAGCTCGAGCGGCTCTTCAAGCAGTATCTCGGCGCGATGCCGTCGAAGTACTACCTCGGTCTTCGGCTCACCAAGGCACGTTTGCAACTGCAGCGCTCGAGCAAATCGATCGTTCAGGTCAGCCTGGCATGCGGATTTTCGTCGGCCGCGCATTTTTCGAATGCGTACCGCGAACGGTTCGGCCTCACGCCGCGCGAAGAGCGCCGCAACTGGATTGCGCGACAGCATGGCGCGGGCGCGCCGTTTGCGGGCGAGCCCCGTGCGGGTGCGCTGATCGAGCCACCCGACACGGATGAGGGAGCGACGCGCGGCGAACCCCGATAGATCGCGTCGCTCGTGCGCAAGACGGCGGCGCGAACGTTTTCTACACTAGCAGTATCCGCAGTACGAATACGAGCGGTTTCGAGCTGTTATTACCTCAACGAGGATCTGCCATGAACGATTTCGCTGTCAACCGCCAGACGTTCGACGACGTCATGGTGCCCGTCTTCTCGCCTGCGCCTTTCGTACCGGTGCGCGCAGCGGGCTCGCGTGTCTGGGACTCCGAAGGGCGCGAGTACATCGATTTTACGGGCGGCATCGCGGTGACGGCGCTGGGGCACACGCACCCTGAACTCGTGCGCGTGCTGCGCGAGCAGGGCGAGACGCTGTGGCACGTCAGCAACGCCTATACGAACCAGCCCGTGCTGAGGCTGGCCAGCCGGCTCGAGGCGCTGACGTTCGCCGAACGTGCATTCTTTGCGAACTCGGGCGCCGAAGCCAACGAAGCCGCGCTGAAACTGGCGCGCCGGGCCGCGCTCGAGCGTCACGGCCCCGAGAAGATCGAGATCGTCTCGTTTTCGCAGTCGTTTCATGGCCGCACGCTGTTCACTGTCAGCGTCGGCGGCCAACCGAAGTATGCGGAAGGCTTCGGCCCCGTGCCGGCCGGTATCGTTCATTTGCCGTACAACGATATCGAGGCGGCGCGCGGCGCAATCGGTACGAAAACGTGTGCGGTCATCGTCGAGCCCATTCAGGGCGAGGGTGGTGTGATTCCTGCGGATCCCGCGTTTCTGCGGACATTGCGCGAGGCGTGCGACGCGCATGGGGCGCTGCTGATCTTCGACGAAGTCCAGACGGGCGTCGGCCGCACGGGCCATCTCTACGCATACATGGATACCGGCGTGACGCCGGATATCCTCACGACCGCCAAAGCGCTCGGCAACGGTTTTCCGATCGGCGCGATGCTGACGACGAAAGCCATCGCGGCGCATTTCAAGGTGGGCGTGCACGGCACGACTTACGGCGGCAACCCGCTCGGTGCCGCGATTGCGGACAAGGTCATCGAGCTCGTCAGCGAGCCCGCTCTGCTCGATGGCGTGAAGCGTCGCGGGGCAGCCCTGACGGCGCGGCTCGATGCGATCGGCAAGCGGTTCGGACTCTTCAAGGAGATTCGCGGCAAGGGCCTCCTGATCGGTGCCGAACTCGTCGCGGCATTCGAGGGGCAGGCGAAGGACTTCGCGAACGCGGCCGCGCGGCATGGCGTGATGCTGCTGATCGCGGGGCCGAACGTGCTGCGTTTCGCGCCATCGCTGATCATCGACGATGCCGATCTCGAAGAAGGTCTCGCGCGGCTCGAAAAAGCGATCGAGGAGACCGTCGCGGCGGCTGCCGACGCATCGGCCCGTTGAGCCCGGGTTCGTCCCGCCACTTATGTCGACGCCTGTGGCAGCGAATGTGCCACCGCATCTGCCACCGAATGGAACGATGATGCTCTTCGTACGCCCAGCAAGACTTTCCGATCTCGACGCGCTCGAACAGATGGCGCGCGCCGCGCGGCCCGTGCTGCATTCGCTGCCGCACGATCGCCATGCGCTCGAGGCACGCATTGCGCTGTCCGAGGATTCGTTTCGCGCCGAGGTCGATTTCCCGGGCGAGGAGTTCTATCTCTTCGTGCTCGAGGATGCGACGAGCGGCAAGCTGCTCGGCACGTCGAGCATCGTGGCCGCGGCAGGCTATGCCGAGCCGTTCTACGTTTTTCGCAACGATGCGCTCATTCATGCCTCGCGCGAGCTTCACGTGAACCGGAAAATCCACGCGTTGACGATGTCGCACGAGCTGACCGGCAAGAGCCGGCTCGCGGGCTTCTACCTCGATCCCGCGGTGACGGGCGACGCGAGCGCCCACCTGCTTTCGCGCGCGCGCATGATGTATGTTGCGGCGAACCGACGGCGCTTCACGCCGGAGGTATTCTCGCTCTTGCTCGGTGTCACCGACGAAGCGGGGACGTCGCCGTTCTGGGAGGCGGTGGGGCGCAAGTTCTTCGCGCGCGATTTCGCCGAAGTCGAAAAGATTTCGGGGGGACGCAGCCGTACGTTCATCGCCGAAGTGATGCCGAGCTATCCGCTTTATGTGCCCCTGTTGCCCGAGGCGGCGCAGCGTGTGCTCGGCGAGCCCAACGCCAAAAGTCTGCTTGCCTACGATATCCATCTCGAGGAAGGTTTCGAGCCCGATCGTTTCGTCGACATCTTCGATGCGGGCCCCGTGCTGACCGCGCAGGTGGACCGCAGTGCGTGCGTGGTGAGCAACGAGACGCGAATCGTACGTGAGAGGACCGAAGCGGCATCGGACGCCGATCCGTCGTCCGCAGCCGCAACCGCAGCCACGACCTATCTCGTCGCGAACAACCGGGCCGGCGAATTCCGCTGTGCGCTGGCGGAGCTGCCGCTTGCGCGCGAGGAGCAGGCGCCGCTGACGTCGTCGGTACGCTCGGTGCTCGGCGCCGTCGCGGGCGATGCGGTGCGTTGCGTGCCATTGCATCGCGCGTCCGAAGACGAAGCCGCCACCGCCGAGTCGCAGGCCGATCTCGATGGCGAGACGGCTGCCTTGCGTGCCACTCATCCGGGAGTTCGTCGATGATCGTCGTTCGCGCTGTCAAGACCACCGACCTCGATGCGGTCGTGGCGCTCGCGCAGGAGACCGGGCCGGGTTTGACGACGTTCAAGCCCGACCCCGATGCGCTTGCCGCACGCATCGCGCGATCGAAACGGACGATGGAAGGACAGGCCACGCCCCATGAGGCCGGCTACTTCTTCGTCATGGAAGATGCGGCAACGAACGACGTTGCCGGTGTGTGCGGAATCGAGACGCAGGTCGGCCTCGAGCAGCCGTTCTACAACTATCGGGTGAGTACCGTGGTGCATGCGAGCCAGGAGCTTGGCGTCTGGACCAGGATGTCGCTGCTCAACATCTCGCACGACCTCACGGGCTATGCGGAAGTCTGCTCGTTGTTCCTGTCGCCGCGTTATCGCGCGCATGGTGTGGGCGGGTTGCTGTCGCGCTCGCGCTTCATGTTCATCGCGCAATTTCGCGACCGGTTTCCCGAGCGCCTATGCGCGGAGCTGCGCGGCCATTTCGACGCCGACGGTACCTCGCCGTTCTGGCGCGCGGTGGGCTCGCACTTCTATCAGATCGACTTCAACGCGGCCGATTACTTGAGCGCGCACGGGCGAAAGTCTTTTCTCGCCGAACTGATGCCGCGTTACCCGGTGTACGCCGATTTACTGCCCGAGGATGCCCGGCAGGTCATTGGCCTGACCCATCGCGACACGGCGCCCGCGCGCAAGATGCTCGAAGCCGAGGGGCTTCGCTATCAGGGGCACGTCGATATTTTCGATGCGGGCCCTGTGCTCGAGTGCCACATCAACGATTTGCGAACCGTACGCGAGAGTGTGGTCGTCCCTGTCGTCATCGGCGAGGTCGATTCCGTCGATCCGCTTGCATCCGGTGCAGGCCCCGCCCAAGCGCCGCGCGAGCGTGCACCTCGTTCGCTGGTGGCGAATACGCGGCTGGCGGATTTCCGTGTCGGCTTCGCGCCGGGCGGCGTCGAAGACGGCGTCATGCATCTGTCCGCGGACGACGCGGCGGCGCTGCTCGTGCGCGAAGGCGATCCGGTGCGGGTGCTCGTCACCTCTCATACCCAGCAGAGTCAAAAGTCATGAGCGAACTATTCATCGAAGGCGAGTGGGCGCAGGCAAACGGACCCCGCTTCTCGTCGCATAACCCCGGTACGGGGGCCGTGGTATGGCAAGGGCACGGCGCGAGCGCGGTCGATGTCGATCGCGCCGTCGCAAGCGCACGCCGCGCATTTGCCGATTGGTCGGCCATGCCGTTCGACGCCCGTTGCGAAATCGTGCGCCGATTCGCGGTGCGCCTCGTCGAGCACAAGGAAACGCTCGCGCATGCGATCGGACGCGAGACGGGCAAGCCGCTGTGGGAGGCGCGTACCGAGGTCGCCGCGATGGCGGCCAAGGTCGACATCTCGGTGACGGCATATCAGGAACGCACAGGCGAAAAGCGCGTGCCGATGGCCGACGGCGTTGCCGTATTGCGGCACCGCCCGCACGGTGTCGTCGCGGTCTTCGGCCCTTATAACTTCCCCGGGCATCTGCCGAACGGCCATATCGTGCCGGCGCTCGTCGCGGGCAATACGGTCGTGTTCAAACCCTCCGAGCTCGCGCCGGCTGTGGCGCAGGCCACGGTCGAGCTCTGGCGCGAGGCCGGTTTGCCCGCGGGCGTGCTGAACCTCGTGCAAGGAGAAAAAGAGACGGGTGTCGCGCTGGCCAATCATCGGCAGATCGACGGCCTGTTCTTCACCGGCAGCTCCGATACCGGTACGTTGCTGCACAAGCAGTTCGGCGGACGGCCGGAAATCGTGCTGGCCCTCGAAATGGGCGGCAACAATCCGCTCGTCGTCGCCGAAGTGGAAGATATCGACGCGGCGGTGCATCTCACGATTCAATCCGCGTTTCTTTCGGCGGGGCAGCGCTGCACCTGTGCGCGCCGCATCTTCGTGCCCCAAGGATCGTTCGGCGAGCGCTTCGTCGCGCGCTTCGCCGAGGTGACTTCGCGCATCGTCTACGGCCTTTACGATGCCGAGCCGCAGCCCTTCATGGGAGCCGTCGTGTCGGCGCGCGCGGCCGCCAGACTCGTCGCGGCGCAGGAACGGCTCGTCAAGGCCGGGGCGCGGCCGCTCATCGCCATGACGCAACGCGATCCGGCGCTCGGCTTCGTGAATCCCGCGATTGTCGATGTCAGCGCAGTCTCGGCATTGCCCGACGAGGAGCACTTCGGTCCGCTCGCGCAGATCGTGCGTTATGCGAGCCTCGACGAAGCGATCGAGCGTGCGAACGATACGGCCTTCGGGCTCTCGGCGGGCCTCGTCGCGGACGACGCGAGCGCCTGGGAACGCTTCAGCCGCACGATCCGCGCAGGCATCGTGAACTGGAACCGGCCGACGAACGGTGCATCGTCGGCCGCGCCGTTCGGCGGTGTCGGCCGCTCGGGAAATCATCGTCCGAGCGCGTTCTATGCGGCCGACTACTGTGCCTATCCGATGGCGTCCGTCGAGAGCGCGCAGCTCTCGATGCCTTCGAGCGTATCGCCTGGGCTTCGCTTTCACGAAGTCTCGAACGATTGAGACGCTGCGCCATGGACGACGCGGTGGCGCGACGGCAAGACTGAAAGTTGAAAGTTGAAAGTTTGAAACATTGAACGACCGACCGACCAAGGATCGACGATGCAAGCACGGGAAGCCAACTTCGATGGACTCGTAGGTCCGACGCACAACTATGCGGGACTCTCGTTCGGCAACGTCGCGTCGCAAACGAACGAGAAATCGGTCGCGAATCCACTCGCCGCCGCCAAGCAGGGGCTGCGCAAGATGAAGCAGCTCGCGGACCTCGGATTCCTGCAAGGCGTGTTGCCGCCGCAGGAGCGTCCCTCGCTGCGTCTTTTGCGCGAGCTCGGGTTCTCAGGCTCGGATGCGCGCGTCATCGATCGCGCCGCAAAGGAAGCACCGGAGCTGCTGGCCGCGGCGAGCTCGGCCTCGGCGATGTGGACCGCGAACGCCGCGACGGTCAGCCCGTCCGCCGACACGGCCGATCGGCGCGTGCATTTCACACCGGCCAATCTGACGAGCAAACTGCATCGCGCGATCGAGCACGAGGCGACCCGCCGGACGCTGCAAGCCGTGTTTGCCGACGAGAGCCGCTTCGCCGTGCACGAGGCGCTGCCGGGCACCCCGGCGCTCGGCGATGAAGGCGCTGCCAACCATACGCGCTTTTGCGCCGCTTACGGCGAGCCCGGCGTCGAATTCTTCGTCTACGGACGCAGCGAATACCGGCGCGGCCCCGAGCCCGTGCGTTATCCGGCCCGTCAGACGTTCGAGGCGAGCCGGGCCGTTGCGCAGCGCCACGGTCTTGCCGAGGCATCCACGGTTTATGCGCAGCAAAACCCCGAGGTCATCGACGCGGGCGTGTTCCATAACGACGTCATTGCCGTCGGTAACCGCGAGACGCTCTTTTGCCATGAACGGGCATTCGTCGATCAACGGGAAGTCTGCGACAGGTTGCGTGCGCAACTTTCCGGGCTCGGCGCCCAATTCAACGTCATCGAGGTGCCCGATGCGCGCGTGAGCGTGGAAGATGCGGTTTCGTCGTATCTGTTCAACTCTCAGTTGCTCACGCGTTCCGATGGACGCGATGTTCTCGTGGTGCCGCAGGAATGCCGTGAAAATCCGCGCGTGGCCGCCTATCTCGACGATCTGGCGAGCTCGGGCGGACCCATCTCGGAGGTGCTGGTTTTCGATTTGCGCGAAAGCATGAAAAACGGCGGCGGCCCGGCATGCCTGCGCCTGCGCGTCGTACTCGACGGCGCGGAGCAAGCGGCGGTCGCTCCCGGTGTCTGGATCGACGATGCGCTTTTCGCCCGGCTGGACGCCTGGATAGCCAAGCATTATCGCGACCGGCTCGCGAGCGCCGATCTCGCCGATCCGACGCTGCTCGACGAATCGCGTACGGCGCTCGACGAGCTCACCCAGATTCTCGGCCTCGGTTCCCTTTATGACTTCCAACGCTGACGGGACGAGAACCATGACCGGCGCGCCGGGTTTCCTGACCGACTTCCTGTCGTTCTCGCTCGCCGATGCGCGTCCCGTTGCCGATCGCGCGGGCGGCGAATGCGCGCATGGCGTGCGCTTCCAATGGCTCGGGGCCGGTTTGCTCCAGTTCGAGCCCGAAGCGAAGCCGGTCGCGAGCGTCGCCGTGTCCGCCGGTGTGCATGGCGACGAGACGGCGCCCATCGAACTCGTCTCGCGCATGGTGGCGGACATCGCGCGCGGCGCGCTGCCGCTTGCGTGCCGTCTGCTCGTGGTGCTGGGCAATATCGAGGCGATGAGGGCGGCCCGCCGCTATCTCGACGACGATCTGAACCGGCTTTTTTGCGGCGCGCACGCCCGATTGCACGGGGGCAGCGAGAAGGCGCGCGCGGCAACGCTCGAGGCCGCGACGGCGCGGTTCTTCGCGCAAGCGGCACCGGCCGACGCCGCGCCGCGCTGGCATATCGACATGCATACCGCAATCCGTGCTTCGGTCTTCGAGCAGTTCGCGCTGTTGCCGCACACGGGCCGGGCGCTCCCGAGCGCGATGCTGGACTGGCTTAGCCACGCGCGTATCGCTGCGATTTTGCTGCACACGGCTGCGGGGACGACGTATACGCAGTTCACGGCACAGACCCATGGGGCAATCGCTTGCACGCTCGAGCTCGGCAAAGTGCGGCCGTTCGGGCAAAACGATTTGTCCCATTTCGACGCAGCCGATCGCGCCGTGCGTGCGCTGGTCGCGAACCTCGCACCCGAGTCCGCTGCGCCGATGCCGCGCGTGTTCACGGTTGTCGACCAGATCACGAAACGCACGGACGCATTCGAACTCGCGCTGGCGAGCGATGTACCGAACTTCACCGTGCTCGCCAAAGGACAGGTGCTGGCGCGCGACGGCGAGTATCGCTACATCGTCACGCGCGACGACGCGCGGATCGTGTTTCCGAACCCGAGCGTGAAGCCGGGCTTGCGAGCGGGGCTCATCGTCGTCGAAACGACGGCCGAAACGCTGGCGCGCACACCCCGCGGTGCTTGATATCGATGCACCCCCGAGGCACGACGCGCCGTGGTACCGATCACTGCTCGGCCGGCACCGGCTGCCATCCGCCCGGGCAGGTCGCGACATACGGATAGTATTGGTCCCAATAAGGACAGTAGTACCAATAGCCCGTGTCGTCCGGGGGCGCGTCGGCGAATCCGGGGACAAACGGGTCGGGATAGGGATAGCTCGGCGCGGGATAGAAGTACCAGGCGCCGCCGACGACCCACCACCAGCCGTGCCGGCCGTCATGGGGCCCGTGATGCCAGTGTCCCGACCGCCAGACACGGACATCGTGCTCCTGGAAGCGGCCTATATCGCCATGCCACGGCGCGCGCGTGCGGGCCGGAGGAACAGCGGCGCGCGGTGCCATGCCCGGTTGCGGCGCGGTGGCGCGCGGTGCTACGCCGGGTTGGGGCGCCGTGACGCTCGGCGCCACGCCGGGCTGCGGATGCGGCTCACGGGGGGTGGGCTCTCGCTCGGGCGGTCGGGGCGCGGCGTTCGCACCCGGGCCGGCGCCGCCGGCCGCGCCCATCTGCGGTGTCGGCACATGCGGTGCCGGCATGATGCGGGGCCCCACCGCCGGCGGCGTGTGTGGACCGATCGCGCGCTGCTGCATCGGTGGCGCCGCCCCTGGCATCGGTGGCGCTGCCCTCGGCATGGGCGGTGCCGCGCGGTTTTGGGCCGGCATCGGCGCATTCGGTGCAATGCCGCCGTGCTGCGGGGCCGGCATTGCGGGTGCAGCGTGGCTCGGCGCTGGCGCCTGCCGGAGTTCCTGGGACTGAGCCCCGGGCGCATGGCCGGGGCCTTGCATCTGCGCGCGAATCGCGCCGCTGCCCGCGAGCGCTGCCGCAACGAGCGCTACCGCGCGCAACGCGTTCCGTGTTCCGTTTCGCATCGACATGGCGCACCTCCTCGCGACGCGTCGTCTCCCCCGTCAGCATAGGCCTGTCGAGCGCCGCGCGCTCGGGCGGCCGGTGCGCCATTGGTCTGATCACGGCGCGAGCGCGCGTGAACCGGCCCTAGCGCAGATCGCGCTGCGCTGCGCCGCAGAGTTCCTCGACGAGTGCGGTAATCGGGCTGCCACCGAACAGCGTGAACTCGACGCTCGGCAACGCGGGCAACCGCGAATCGGCCCCGAGCGCCTGCAAGCCGCTATCGAGACGGCTCGCCAGCATCGGCGCAATGGCGAGGCCTGCGCGCACCGCGGCGAGCACGCCGCCGCTGCTCGGACAGACGAGCGCGATGCGACTGTCGATGCCCGCATGCGCGAGCGCGGCGAGTGCCGCTTCACGGTAAGGGCAAGGCTCCGGAAACACCGCCAGCGGCAAAGGCAACGACACGTCGACATTCATCCATTCCGCCGCTGCCCACACGAGCGGCTCGCGCCAGAGAGGGCGGCCCGGCCGGTCGTCATGACAGCGCCCGCCGAGCACGAAGTCGAGTTCTCCGCGATCCATCGCCTGCAATAGTGTGCCCGGCACGCCGATCGTGATGTCGAGCGCCACTTCCGGGTTGCGCAGCCCGAACGTATGCAGCCGCTCCATGATGCGGGCGTGGGCGAAATCCTCGGACATGCCCATACGCACCGTGCCATCGCTCGAACTGCGACGCAAACGCGCACGTGCGTCGCGATTCAGGGCCAGGATCGCGCGTGCATAACCCAGTAGCAGTTCGCCGTCCGGCGTGAGGGCGGTCGAGCGCGTCGTGCGCACGAACAGCGTTTTGCCCGCCTGATCCTCCACCCGCCGCAAATGCGCACTGATGGCCGATTGCGTCAAATGCAGCCGCGCCGCGGCGCGCGTGAAGCTGCCTTCCTGGGCGACCGTCACGAACGAGCGCAACAGCACGGTATCGAACATGGAATTTAGTGAGTTTCGTGTTGAATGATTGAAGAATACTTCGTTTTCAATCGAGTTCGCAATGTGATTAGATGAAGCTCGAGCACACCAACCAGGCTTCACGCCCGCCATTCTTCGGAGAACCCTATGACAAGCCTGTTGCACATCGAGTCCTCGCCGCGCAAATCCCGCTCCGCATCGCGGGAGGTGGCGCACGCGTTCATCGAGGCTTACCGGAGCGCACACGCCGATGCGTCCGTCGAGACGCTCGATCTGTGGCACACACCGTTGCCTGAGTTCGACGGCGCTGCGATGCAGGCGAAATACGCGGGGCTTGCCGGAACGCCGCTCACCGACGAGCAGCGCGATGCGTGGAGGGCGATCCACGACCTCGCGAGGCCGCTTCACGATGCGCATACGCTGCTGCTCTCGGTGCCGCTCTGGAATTTCTCGATTCCTTACAAGCTGAAGCATTTCATCGATGCGGTCTCGCAAAAGGACGTGCTGTTCTCGTTCGACGAGCGGGGATTCGGCGGACTGTTGCGCGACAAGCGGGCCGTCGTCGTCTATGCGCGGGGACTTGATTATTCGAGGGAATCAATTACGCCCGCCGAGTGTTTTGATTTCCAGAAGCCCTATGTCGAAGCCTGGTTGCGATTCGTAGGCATCGAGGATATCGAAACGGTCGTCATCGAAAAGACGCTGTTCGGGCCTGAAGTCGATATCGCCGCGCGCCGCGACGCCTGCGCGAGCGCCGAGGCGCTTGCGCGCGCTCGGCCATGAGCGCGTTTTGCCCGGGCGTTGCCGCGGCCGCCCGTTTCATCCGCCGGGAGATGTCATGTCGGAATCGTTGCACACCGATGCAGGTCAGCGTTCCTATCGCATCCTCAGGGACCCCGAGCTCGGCCTCGGGCCTGGCCCTGTCGTACTGCCGCGAGAGGAGGGCGAACCTGCCCGTTCATCGGCTGCGCGTCTTGCTGCGTTGGCGGACGTGCTCACGGCGCAGTCCGACGGCGCGCTGCGCCGTACGCTGATTCGCAGCTGCCTCGTCGATGCCGGCTTCGATTGGCTTTGCTATTACCGCATCATGTGCCTCGATGGCCGGGTGAGCCGAGCGGCCTGGTATGCACAGTATTCGCCGCCGGGCTGGGCCGAGGCCTATTGCGGTGCGCACTGCTTCGACACCGACGTGCGGGTCGTCAAGGCGTGCACGGCCGGCTGGCCGTTTGCATGGGTGCTCGACGACCTGACACGCGATGCGGCCGGCGCGGGCAGGGCGGGCGCTGCCGCACGGAGTCTCGCGGCGCTGGCGGCTCGCGCCGGCATCGGTTCGGGCGTGACCGTGGGCTTCGAGACGGCGCGTCCGTTCGAGTACTGCATGGTGACGCTGTCGAGCACGCTCGCCACGCGTGCCTGGATTTCCGACGCGACGATGGGCGCGGCGCTGGTGTTGGCGGGCGAGATACACGCGTTCATCGAGCCGCGTATCGGCCCGCTGCTGACGACAACGGGCGCGGATGGGCTCTCGGGGCTGCAAAAGCGCATGCTCGATCTGATGACCCAGGGTTCGTCCGATCGCGAAATAGGCGCACTGCTGTCGCTCTCGGCCGATCAGGTGGCCTATCAGCTCGGCGGCATCGAGCGGCGCTTCGGAACGCGCAACCGCGCGCAATTGGCTTACGTGGCGGGCGTGTTGTCCCGGCAACCCGCCGAACGTGCCGCGCAGCCGCCGATGGAACCCGTTGAGGACGAGGGACGTCGCGTGCGGTACGCATGAGCGGCGCCCGGCTCGGCGGGGGGCGCGGCGTGGGTCTCGGCGTTTGCCGCTGAGCGACATCGAATTGCATCTTTGGGCATGCCATTGCGGCGGCCCGGTCCGTCCGATTTTCTTCCCCTTTCTCGAACGAGCGCGCGGGCGCCGCCTACAATGCGGCGCCCGCGCGCTTTGTGCGACGCACAAGACTAGCGCCGGGCATTTGAACGCTGATTTTGGCGCGGCGACGATGCGCCGGCTGCGCCCATCGTTGCAACTCTTTCTCGTTTAGGAATCCTGATGAAACTGAACTTCCGAAAGCACACAGCGCTTGCACTCATCGCTGCGGCGTCGCTGATCGCGAGCGGCGCATCGGCCGCCGAGCTCAAGCAGATTCGCTTCGGCGTCGAGGCGTCGTATGCGCCGTTCGAATTCAAATCGCCGACGGGCGAGCTGCAAGGCTTCGACATCGAAGTCGGCCATGCGGTTTGCGCGAGGCTCAAGGTCAAATGCGTCTGGGTCGAGAACGACTTCGACGGCCTCATTCCGGCGTTGTCCGCGCGCAAGTTCGACGCGATCAATTCGGACATGACGATCACGGAGCAACGTAAAAAGGCCATCGACTTCACCGAGCCGATCTATTCGATCCCGAATCAGCTGATCGCCAGGAAGGGCAGCGGGCTGCTGCCAAGCGCCGCTTCCCTCAAGGACAAGCGCGTGGGCGTGCTCCAAGGCACGATTCAGGAATCGTATGCGAAGGCGAAGTGGGCGGGCGCAGGCGTCGACGTGGTGCCGTACCAGACGCAGGACCAGATATATGCCGACCTCGTCGCCCGACGGCTCGACGCCGCGTTCCAGGATTCGGAGGCGGCGTCCAAGGGGTTCCTCAAGCGTGCGCAGGGCGCGGCGTTCGAGTTCGCGGGGCCGACGGTCACTGACTCCCAATTGCTCGGCTCGGGCGTGGGCTTCGGCGTGCGCAAGGGCGATGCGGCGTTGAAGGCGGCGCTCGACGAGACGTTGCGTGCGCTGAAGGCCGACGGGACGATCGAGCGGATCGCGGCCAAGTATTTCGACGTGAAGGTCGTGCTCAAATAAGACCGCTTCGCCGGCGTTTGCTCCGGCCCGCCTTCGGCTATCGCTTCGCTGCGGCCCCGTCGTATAATCCCGCCCAGATTGGCCACGGGGCCGGTACGTGTAGTACCGGGCGGCGATAAAAGCAGACAAAGAAGAGGGGCTGATGGAGACGACCAACGTGACGGCGGCACACCCGGCGGTGGCCAGCGAGCCTGCCCAGGCGGGACATCCGCCCGGCGCGGTGACCCATCCCGCGCGTCAGCCGCTCGTCGACGCCGAGGGGCTTTTGTGCGGATTCGAGTTGGTCACGCGCGAGCCGCTCGCCGGCGACGGTGCCTCGGACGCTGACCCCGCGAGCCGCCGTGCCGCATCCGACGCGGCGCTGACGCAAACGTTGGCGTTGCTCGGAGCGAGCGGCGTGCACGCGGCGCTGGGTGGCCATCGAGGCTATCTGAGCGTGAATCGCGCATTGCTCATGGCCGACGATCTCGCTCGCATCTCCCCGGAACGCTACTTCTTCCAGTTGCCGCCCGATATCGCTATCGATGGCGAGTTGACGGCCCGTCTCGTGGCGCTGCACGGCAAGCGTTATCGCTTCGTGCTCGACCGCGTGAGTGCTCCCGACGCGACGTTCGCCAAGCTGCTGCCTTACGTCTATGCCGTCAAGATCGACGTCGCGAAGGTGGCGCCCGATCTGCTTGCGAAGCTGGCGGACGCGCTCAAATCGGCCGGCAAGATTCTCATTGCGCTCGGTGTCGATTCGCACGAAACCTTCGAGCGCGCGAAGGCCGCGCGCTTCGATGTCTTCCAGGGGTATTTCTTCGCGCGCGCGGACAGGCAGGCCTCGCGGCGCGCCAGTGCACCGCGCCAGGCGCTGCTGAACCTGTTGCGGCTGCTTTCGGCGGATCCGAGCGTCGCGCAGCTCGAAGCCGAGCTCAAGCTGAACCCGGTGCTCGTCATGCACATCATGCGGCTCGCAAATTCGGGCGAGGCGAGCATCGGGCGCAAGGTGGCGACACTGCGCGATGCGATCAATGCGACGGGCACCAACCGTATCGCGCGCTGGACGCAATTGCTGCTTTATGCGGACGGCCGCAAAGTCCGGCTCGAGGACGATCCGCTCGTGCAGCTCGCGGCCACGCGCGCGCGTTTCATGGAAATGGCGGCGGCCCGTCTGACTCAGGCGAACCGGAAGGTCGTCGATGCGGCGTTTTTGACCGGCGTGTTTTCGCTTGTCGACGCTGTGTTTGGCGACACGCTCGAAGCCACGCTGGACGCGCTGATGCTGGCGGGTCACATCCGCGCGGCCATTCTTCGGCACGAGGGATTGCTCGGCACACTGCTGGCCGCCGTGCAGGCGCTCGAGCGCGCCGACTGGGCCGCGCTCGAGCAGGTGAGCGCAGCACTGGCGCCGTTCACGCCGCCCGAACTCGCCGAATTGGCCATCGCTTCAGCGGCATGGGCCAGCGCGGCGGATCAACACGGCGACAACGCGGGGCTCGAGCGCGTACAGGAATAGCGCGCTCGCGCGCCTCAGAGCGTTTCGACTTCCTGTGCCGGCGCGTGTGCGAAGAAGCGGGCGAGCTCGCGGGCGAGCTCGGTTAGCGCACTCATTTCGTCTTGCGAGATCTTGCGGGGCTCTTGCGCGTGCGACCAATCGCCGTACAGGAGCGCGACCGTCGCTTGGTCGACGGTCACGGGCAGCAGGACGAACGAGCGGGCGTCGGAAAACGCATCGCGGAACCAGGCCGGCAGCCGTGCCACCATCTTCGGATCGTGCGCGTTCTCGATGAAAATGCCGATCGAGTTGGCAATCGCAAGATGAAATACGTCGGGCTCGAATGCTTCATTGAACGAAAGCGCCGGCAGCAGTTTCTCCACATCGCGTCCAAAGCCCAGCCGCGACTTGAACAGCCCCGGTGCCTGTCGCACGAAGACGATCGTGCGGGCAAAGCCGAGACCGGCCAGCACGGTCTCCGAGGCAAGCGCCAGGACCGGCGCCAGCGCATTCTCGGACGGCAGCGCGCGCAGATCCTCGAGGCCCGCGGCGATGCGCGCCTCCGGCGCGACGCCCGCGCGAGCAATGGCATCGGCGCTTGCTCGCAGCTCCACGATTTCCCGCATGACCCCCATGCCGGCTTCCTCGCGCGCGAGCGCCGTGCTCATCGACACGAGGGTCTCCGGCTCTATCGCCAGCGCCTCGCCGTAGCGTTGCGCCAACGCCGCGAGTTCCATTTCGGCGGGTTGCGCGTGTGCATCGGACGCGCTCAGCACGTCGGCCACATCGGTCGAGAAATTGGTTACCGCGCGTAGCCATTGGACGTGCTGCAGCTCGTTTGCCTCGGGTTCATAACGGCCCATGCCCGCACGGATCTGCTCCGGCAGACGCCAGCGCGAGGCTGCTTCGAGGCCGATTTCGTCGAAGGTGACGCCGAGCACGGCGTTGCAGGCAGCGGCTTCGTCGAGCCCATCGTTTTCGACCTTGTGCCGGATCGTGTTCCACTCCGCTTCGAGATAGCAGACGACGAGCAGCTTGCCGACTTGCCGCATCAGCGTGCAAACGACGGCTTCCTCGCCCGCGCCCAAATCCGCTGTGTCCGAAGTCAGCTTGCGCGCCACGCTGCCGGACAGCAGCGTACGGTTGAGCTCGAGCTTCGCGTCGATGCGGTGCGGCGCGCTTTGGTGGAAGTGATCGACGAGCTTGAGTCCGACGACGAGGTGGCCGACGGCATCCATGCCGAGCACCATCAGCGCGCGCGTGACCGTCGTGATGTTGCCGCCGAATGCCATGTACATGGCCGAGTTGGCGAGCCGCAGGACCTTTTGCGTCAGCGCAAAGTCCGACAAGACGACCTGTACCAGCGCCGAAAAGTCGAGATCGTCGTTTTTCATTGCGGCCACTGTGGTCCGCAGCGATTGGGAGAGCATCGGAAAGTCGCCGCGCTCGCTCATTTGCGCCCAGAGCTTATCGAGCAGCGCCGCCTTTACCATGTGAATTCCGTCAAAACCATATACGTGTCGATTGATGGAGCCGTCCTGCGCACCTTTTTTCGCGTGCTTCAAGCGAAAGACTCGTCTTCGTGCAGGCGTAAAACGCGGGCCGCGAAGCGTTGCGCGAGCTCTTCCGAGGGCAGCGCCTGGCAGACCAGCCACCCCTGGATGTGCCCGCAACCCATCTCAGTCAGGAGCCGCCGTTGCGCCTCCGTTTCCACGCCTTCCGCGACGAGTTCCAGCTCGAGCGTGCGCGCGAGTCCGACCACGGCGGATACGATGGCCTGGTCGTTGCGAGAGGTTAGCAGGTTCTCGACGAAACTGCGGTCGATCTTGAGCTTGGCGAGCGGAAAACGTTGCAAGTACGCAAGGCTCGAGTAGCCCGTACCGAAATCGTCGATCGCGAACCGGATGCCGAGCGCCGTCAGCTCCTCGAGGAGCGCCTTCGCATGGGCCGGGTCCTGCATCAGCAGACTCTCCGTGATCTCGAGCACGAGGCGGCTCGCGTCGAGCCCGGTGAGCGTGAGCGCGTCGCGCACGTTCTGAGTGAAGCGCGGGTCGCGAAACTGCTGCGGCGAGACGTTGACCGCGACGTATTGCAGCGCGATGCCCTGGATGTCCCACTGCACGAGCTGCATGCAGGCCACTTTGAGCACCCAGTTGCCGAGGTAGTTGATGAGCCCGATCGATTCGGCCAGCGGGACGAACGTCGAAGGCGGCACGAGGCCATGGACCGGATGGTGCCAGCGCATGAGCGCCTCCACGCCGACCACGCCGCCCATCCGGCTCTCGGTGATCGGCTGGAAATGCAGCGCGAACTCGCCGTTGCGCACGCCGTCGTAGAGATCGGCTTCGAGTTTCAGGCGCTCGGCGTCGGCCGGATCGGCGTTGGGCGTATGAAACGCGATGGTGTTGCTGCCCGAGGCCTTCGCCTGAGCGAGCGCGTGATCCGCGCGCCGCAAAAACTGCTGGTGCTGTCCGGCCCGGCCGCCTCCCGGCTCGGCCGGATCGGGATAGAGCGCGATGCCGACGCTCGCCGAGAGATGGACAGCCTGGCCGCTGAACGAGTAGGGCTGTTGTATGGCGGTCATGAAGCGGCGCGCGAGCGCTTCGGCGGCAGCGGCCGCGTGCTCGCGCGTGCCTGCGCGCACGAGCACGGCGAACTCGTCGCTCGTCACACGCGCCAGCGTTTCCTCGGGTGAGACGAGACTCGCGAGCCGCGCGGCCGTCTCGCGCATCAACGCGTCGCCCGCTTCGTAGCCGAGCGCCCGGTTCACGCGTTGATAGTCGTCGAGATCGACGAGCAGCAGCGCCGCGCCGGTACTTTGGGTGTCCACCGTTTCCAGCGCGCTCTCGAGCGCCGCGGCGAGTGCCGTGCCGTTGGCGAGGCCCGTCATGCGGTCGCTGTGCAGCTCGTAGGTGAGGCGTTCTTCGGTGGCGCGCCAGTCTGAAATGTCGAACGCGGAGATCGCGAAGCCGGGGGTGCCTTCATGAATACCCGCCACGGCGCGCAGTTCGACCGGGATCGGGTAGGTCAGAGATTTCATCAAGTGCACGGTGGCGCGCTCGACGCTGCCCGACGCACTCGCACGTGCAAGGAGGCCGTCCAGGGCGGCTGTGTCGCCGGCCGCGACCAATTCGTGCAGCGTGACCGCACGCAGGTATTCATGGCGATAGCCGACGAAACGCAGGCTCGCTTCGGAGACGTAGAGAAAGTGCAAGCCGGCGTCGACAAAAGCCAGGAAGTCCACGCCGCGAACGAGCCGATCCAATTCGGTGGCCAGTGCATTGCGCCCCTGCGGCGCCGGGACCGCCGCGGCGGCCGCGGGCGGGGCCGCGGTTTTTCGCCGCCATAGCCGGTCGATCGTCTCGCGCCAGGTGCGCCGGCGCGGCACGTTGCTTCTTTTTGCTTCCATTGAATCTCGCTGACGACGGG
Source organism: Trinickia sp. (assembly GCF_057351765.1). Taxonomy (NCBI): domain Bacteria; kingdom Pseudomonadati; phylum Pseudomonadota; class Betaproteobacteria; order Burkholderiales; family Burkholderiaceae; genus Trinickia; species Trinickia sp. The sequence goes on from NZ_JBMRBK010000041.1 coordinate 70,146, forward strand.
TCCCGACACTGCGGCGAATGTGCTTCGAGGAGGCCCGCGCCGCGCGGGCGCGCCTCCCGCGCACGCCTCCATCAGGCGAATTATCGGCTCCGATCCGAAATTCTTTAGCGGTTTTCGCGAATTGTTACCCGCTGTTACCGCTGCCTACCGATTCAGCCGGGACTCGCGGTCTTTTTGAGACAATGTCGGTAGCCCGCGCTGGCGGCTCTCCGCAGAGGTTGAACCGATTCGAGGAAGCGAGATGAAACGATGGATGGGACGTATCGCGCTATGCACGGCGCTGGTGACCGGCCTGGGCGCATGGTCGTTCGACGCGGTTGCCGTGCTCAAGGCGGGCGACAAGGCGCCCGATTTCACGACGCAGGCCTCGCTCGGCGGCAAGACGTTCTCCTACGCTCTGGCCGACGCGCTCAAGCGCGGCCCCGTCGTGCTTTACTTCTATCCGGCGGCATTCACGAAAGGCTGCACCATCGAAGCACACGAATTCGCCGATGCCGTCGACGAATACAAACGATATGGCGCGACGGTGATCGGCGTGTCGCACGACGATATCGCCACGCTCGCGCGTTTTTCGGTCAGCGAGTGCCGCAGCAAGTTCCCCGTGGCTGCCGATGAAAGCGGCCGCATCATCGAGTCGTACGATGCCGCGTTGCCGCTCGTGACCAAGCGAGCGAACCGAGTGTCCTATGTGATCGCCCCGGATGGCCGCATCGTCTACGAGTACACGTCGCTTTCGCCGGACGAGCATGTCAAGAACACGCTTGCCGCCGTGAAGCAATGGGCGGCCGAACACCCGCACCGATGAGGCGTGGCACGGCGTGCGTCGGCTGAAGGCTGCGCCGTCTCATTGACGTGGCGGCGGGGGCGGCGGTATTTCCGGCGCCCCCCTGTCACGCTGCCCTTCGGCGTCGAACTGTTGCCGATAGCTTCGCGCCATGCCCGCAGGCACCGGCACGCGCTCGCCCGCTGCGTACATGCATTGGATATACGCATAGTCATAGCGGCGTTGTATCCCGTACCCGGAGGCCTGTGCGGTGCCCGCACCGACGGCGCCGCCGCCGAGAAGCCCCGCGCCCGCGCCGATCGCCGCACCGCGGCCGCCGCCGAACGCGGCGCCGGCCGCGGCGCCCACTGCCGTGCCGAGCGCCGCCGAGCCGACGGCGCTCGTGGTTGCCGCTTGTCCGGCGCTGACACCGCCCACTTGCGCGAGCGCATATTGGCGGCACGACGCATCGTCCCCGCGAAACTGATCGAAAGACTTTCCGGTTCCGGGCAATGCCAACACGCTGGGGCCACTCGGCATCACCGTGCAGCCGGCGAGTACGGCCGCCAGCGCCGCCGCGGGAGCGGCGAGGAGCCGCCGTTTGGCCTGCTGGCCGTCATGATAGGAGGAAAGCATCGGCGACCTCACTTCAGCGATTTCGCTCGGGCGTGGCCGGGACGTCCTGCCAGCCGCCCGCGCAGTCCTTGACGTAGGGGTAATACCTTTTAGACGCCGCGCAGTACCAATAGGTTTTGCCCGAAGACGAAGGTTGCGTCGCCGAGGGCGCCGCTTGCGAGCGTTCGATGTAGACATCGGGCTCGGGTGGCTGGACGACGACCGGCGGCGATACGATGACGGGCGGGCCGTAATACGCCGGCGGGTACGGCGCATAAGGGACGTAAGGCGGCGGATAGGGTCCGTAGTAGTACGGCGCCGGGACGACCGGGTAGTAGGGCGCGGGGGCCCCGACAAACACGCCCACGTTCCAGCGTGCCGCGTGGGCCGTACCGCTTATGCAGGCCGCGGCGGCCGCGAGCAGCGCGAGGGAAGCGTTTCGCCATCGCACGATGAATCTCCTTCAGAGGGGCAGCGCCGCAACCGGCCGGCGCACGAATCAAAGGTAGGCCAATCGCGCCGCGAGTGCCATAACAGCGCGTTTCACAATTATTCCGATCCTTTACGGCCCACGAAGCGGGATTTTTCTGATCTTCAGTGGGATTCGCCGGACGCGAGCCCGGGTGCATGGCGGCGCGCCCAGCGAACGCGCAGCCGGTCCAGGCAGAGGTAGACGACCGGCGTCGTGTAAAGCGTGAGCACCTGGCTCACGATGAGGCCGCCGACGATGGAAATCCCGAGCGGCGAGCGCAGTTCGGCGCCCTCGCCGGTGCCGAAGGCGAGGGGCAGCGCGCCGAGCAATGCTGCACAGGTCGTCATGAGAATCGGTCGGAAACGCAGCAGACAGGCACGCCGAATGGCATCGAGCGACGACATACCCTGCCTCGATGCTTCGATGGCGAAGTCGATCATCATGATCGCGTTCTTCTTCACGATGCCGATCAGCAGAATGACGCCGATGAACGACATGATGCTGAACTCGGTCTTGAAGGCCAGCAGCGCGAGCAGCGCGCCCACCCCCGCGGACGGCAGTGTCGAGAGAATCGTGATCGGATGGATGTAGCTCTCGTAGAGCACGCCCAGCACGATATAGACCGCCGCGAGCGCCGCGAGGGTCAAGATGGGCAGCGTCGAGACCGACGACTGGAACGCTTGCGCCGTGCCCGAAAAGCTGCCGTGAATCGTTCCCGGCATGCCGATCTCGGCCATCGTTTGCTCGATCGCTTTTGTCGCGCTCGACAGGGACTGGCCGGGCGGGAGGTTGAACGAGATCGTGGAGGCGACGAACGAACCCTGGTGACTGACCGACAGCGGTGTATTGCCGGGCCCGAACGAGGCGATGGCCGATAGCGGAATCATCGTCTCGCGCGAGGTCGAGACGGCGGAGCCCGTGGAGGCGCTCGACTTGCCGCTCGCCGCGATTGCGTTCGTCGCGAGGTTGCGCGCCGCGTCGGCCGCCGCCGAGCCGCCCGACGTACCCGCGGTTCCCGCTGCGGCGCCCGTGCCCGCACTCCCCGTGCGGCTGGCGCTGCCGCTCGTCGACGCGCTCACGGTTCCGGCGACCGCATTCGTCGATTGCGAGCCGCTCGCGTTGCCGCCCGACGTGCTGATGTAGATCTGCTTGAGCATTTCCGGATCCTGCCAATAGCGCGGCGCGACTTCCATTACCACGTGATATTGGTTCAGCGGGTTGTAGATCGTCGAGACCTGGCGTTGGCCGAACGCATCGTAAAGCGTATTGTCGACTTGCGACGGCGTGATCTTGAAGCGGGCGGCACTGGCGCGATCGATCGTCACCATCGATTGAAGCCCGCCTTGCTGCTGATCCGAATTGACGTCGACCAGCTCGGGGCGACGCTTGAGCGCTTCGGTGAGCTTCGGTCCCCACTCGTACAGCTCGGCCGTCGAATCGCCGAGCAGCGTGAATTGATACTGTGCGTTCGATTGGCGCCCGCCGACGCGGATATCCTGCACCGCTTGTAAAAAGGTCTGCGCGCCGGCAACGTGCGAGAGCGGGCCGCGCAACTGGGCGATGACCTGATCGGCCGACAGTTTGCGCTCGCTCTTCGGCTTGAGCGAGATGAACATGAAGCCCGCGTTCGTCGCGCGGCCGCCGGTGAAACCCGTCGCGGTATCGACGGCCGGGTTGTTCTTGACGATCTGCATCATCTCGGCGAACTTGGTCTTCATGAGCTGGAAAGACGTGCTCTGGTCGGCCATGATGCCGCCGACGAGGCGTCCGGTGTCCTGCTGCGGGAAGAACCCTTTCGGCACCGCTATATAGAGATAGACGTTGAGTGCGACGGTGGCGGCGAGCGTCGCAAGCACGAGCGCAGGATGCGCGAGCGCCCAGCCGAGCGTGCGTTCGTAGCCGGCCGCGAGCCTGTCGAAGCCGCGCTCGAGCGTGCGCGCGAAACGGCCCTGCGCTTTTTGTTCGTGGATCGGACGCAAGAGGCGCGAGCACATCATCGGTGTCACGGTCAGCGAAATCGCGAGCGAAACGCCGATCGCCACCGACAGCGTGACCGCAAACTCGCGAAAGAGGCGGCCGATGATGCCGCCCATCAGCAAGATGGGCAGGAATACCGCGACGAGCGAGAGGCTGATCGACAGCACCGTGAAGCCCACTTCACGCGCACCGAGGTAAGCCGCGCGCATCGGCGGTACGCCTTCTTCGATATGCCGCGAGATGTTCTCGAGCACGACGATCGCGTCGTCGACGACAAAGCCGGTCGCCACGATGAGCGCCATCAGCGAAAGGTTATCGATCGAGTAGCCGAGCAGATACATCGCGCCGAAGGTACCGATGATCGATATCGGTACTGCGACGCTTGGAATCAGCGTTGCGCGCCAGTTGCGCAGAAACAGAAATACGACGGATACGACGAGCGTGACGGCGATCAGCAGCGTGTGCTCCGTGTCCTTGAGCGAGGCGCGGATCGTCGTCGAGCGATCGATCACCGGCGTGACGTCGATGGCGGCCGGAAGCGATGCCCTCAGCTGCGGAATCATGCCGATCACGCGATCGACGGTCTGAACGATGTTTGCACCGGGCTGCCGGTAGAGGATGACGAGCACCGCCCGCTTGCCGTTCGATAACGCCAGGTTGCGCAAATCCTCGACCGAATCGACGACTTCGGCCACATCGGACAGCTTGACCGCCGCGCCGTTGCGGTACGCGATGATCAGATCCTTGTATTGCGAGGCCCGCGTAGCTTGATCGTTGGTATAGATCTGTACGGTGTGCGGGCCGAAATCGATCGAGCCCTTCGGGCTGTGCGCATTGGCCGCGGCGAGCGCGGCGCGTACGTCCTCCAGCCCGATGCCGTAGTGAAAGAGCGCCTGCGGTTCGAGTTCGACGCGCACGGCGGGGTTCGCCGCGCCGCTGACGTCCACCTCGCCGACGCCGTCCACTTGCGAGAGCGCTTGCTGCAGTACCGTCGAGGCCGCATCGTAGAGCTGCCCGGCCGACATCGTGGGGGAAGTCAGCGAGAGAACGAGAATCGGTGCATCCGACGGGTTGTACTTGTGATAGGTCGGATTACTGCGCAGGCTGGTCGGCAAGTCGGCGCGCGCCGCATTGATGGCCGCTTGTACGTCGCGCGCGGCGCCGTCGATATCGCGGTTCAATCCGAACTGCAGCGTAATGCGCGTGGAGCCGACGGAGCTTTGCGAGGTCATCTCCGTGACATCCGCGATCTGCCCCAAATGCCGTTCCAGCGGACTCGCGACGCTCGTCGCCATCGTATCGGGGCTTGCGCCGGCCATTTGCGCCATGACCACGATCGTCGGGAAATCGATCTGCGGCAGCGGCGCGACGGGCAGCTTCATGAATGCGAAGAGGCCCGACAAGGCAATGCCGATCGCGAGCAGTGTCGTCGCGACGGGGCGCGAAATGAACGGGCCCGAGAGATTCATGCGCTCATGCCCTCATACGCCGGCGTCGCCCGCGTGTCCGCGTCCGGCCGCCGCACCGAAGCGTTCGCGCAGCTTGCGCGCGAGCGAATCGAAACCGAGGTAGATCACCGGCGTCGTGAACAGCGTGAGCAACTGGCTGACGAGCAGGCCGCCTGCGATCGCGATGCCGAGCGGGTGACGCAGCTCGGAGCCGACGCCCGTGCCGAGCATCAGCGGCAGCGCACCAAGGAGCGCCGCCATCGTCGTCATCAGGATCGGCCTGAAACGCAACAGGCACGCTTGATAAATCGCCTCGCGGGGCGATTTGCCTTCTTCGCGCTCGGCTTCGAGCGCGAAGTCGATCATCATGATCGCGTTTTTCTTGACGATACCGATCAACAGGACGATACCGATGATGCCGATGACATCGAGATCGTGCCCCGAGATCATCAGCGCGAGCAGCGCGCCCACCCCCGCGGACGGCAGTGTCGAGAGGATCGTGATCGGGTGGATGAAACTCTCGTAGAGCACGCCGAGCACGATGTACATCGTGACGACGGCCGCGAGAATCAGGAACAGTTCGTTCGCGAGCGAGGCCTGGAAGGCCAGTGCGGCGCCCTGAAAGTGCGTTTGGAACGACGCGGGTAGGCCGATCTCGGCCTCGGCCGCGCGAATCGCTTTCACGGCCTGGCCGAGCGAGGCACCCGGGGCGAGGTTGAACGAGACGGTCGTGGCGGGGAACTGGCCGAGATGGGTGACGAGCAGCGGCGCGGGCCGTTCGGAAAACGTCGCAACGGCGGCGAGCGGCACCTGCCCGCTCGAGGCGATCGACGAGGGCAGATAGATCCCCTTGAGCGCGTCGATGTAGTGCTGCATTTGCGGCTCGACTTCCAGAATCACGCGGTACTGGTTCGATTGCGTGAAGATCGTCGACACGATGCGCTGTCCGAATGCGTCGTAAAGCGCATTGTCGACCGTGGCCGGCGTGATGCCGAAGCGCGCGGCGCTCGCGCGGTCGATTTCGACGTAGACCGAGCGGCCGCTTTCCTGCAGATCGGTGGCGACGTCGGCCAGCTCCGGCGCCGTTTTGAGCCGCTCGACGAGCTTCGGCACCCACGCCGAGAACTCGTCCGGATTGGGGTCCGTCAGCATGAACTGATATTGCGTGGGGCTGACGGTCGAGTCGATCGTCAGATCCTGCACGGGCTGCATATAAAGCGAGATCCCGGGTACGTCGGCGACCGATGCGGTGATCTCGCGAATGACGCTGCTCGCGTTTTCGCTGCGCTCGCTCGCCGGCTTAAGATTGATCAGCATGCGGCCGCTGTTGAGCGTCACGTTGGTCCCGTCCACCCCGATGAACGAGGTCAGGCTCTCGACATTGGGATTGCGCAGGATCTCGGCGGCGAGTGCGCTTTGGCGCTCGGCCATCGACCGATAGGAGACCGACTGGGGCGCTTGCGTGATGGCCTGGATCACGCCCGTGTCCTGTACCGGGAAAAAGCCCTTGGGGATGAAGACGTAGAGCACGCCGGTCAGTACGAGCGTGAGCACGGCCACGACGAGCGTCGAGCGCCGCCGCTCGAGCACCCATTCGAGCGCGATGCCGTAGCGCGCGATGATCGCGTCGATGGCCGCATGAGCCTTGGCTTCGAAGCGGTGGCTTTCGAGCGGCGGCGTGTGGCGCAGCAGCTTGGCACACATCATCGGCACGAGCGTCAGCGAGACCACCGCCGAGATCACGATCGTCACGGCGAGCGTGATCGCGAACTCGTGAAAGAGCCGTCCCACCACATCGCCCATGAACAGCAGCGGGATCAGCACGGCGATCAGCGAGACCGTCAGCGAGATGATCGTGAAGCCGATCTGTCTCGAGCCCTTGAGTGCCGCCTCGAGCGGCGATTCGCCGGCCTCGACGTAGCGGGCGATATTCTCGATCATGACGATCGCGTCGTCGACGACGAAGCCCGTCGCGATCGTCAGCGCCATCAGCGACAGGTTGTCGAGCGAGAAACCGCAGAGGTACATGACGGCCAGCGTGCCGATCAGCGAAAGCGGTACCGAGAGGCTCGGAATGACGGTCGCGTAGACGTTGGCGAGAAAGAGGTACATGACGAGCACGACGAGCACGACCGAGGCCGCGAGCTCGAATTGCACGTCGCGCACGGAGGCGCGGATCGTCGTCGTACGGTCCGTGACCACGGCCACATCGAGCGCCGCGGGCAACGATGCGCGAAGCTGTGGCAAGATTTTCTTCACGCTGTCCACCACCTGGATCACGTTCGCGCCGGGCTGGCGCTGCACGTTCAGCAAGATGGCGGGCGTCACGGGCTGCGAGCCCTGTTGCATGCCGACCCAGGCGCCGAGCCGAGTGTTCTCCGCGCCGTCGACGATCTTCGCCACGTCGGTCAGCATGACCGGCCGGCCATTCTTGTAGGCGACCACCGCGCTTTGGTAGGCATTGGCGTCGGTCAGCTGGTCGTTGGCGTTGATCGCGTAGTTGCGCGTCGGTCCGTCGAAGTTGCCCTTCGGCGTGTTGACGTTGAGGTTGGCAATCGTCGTGCGCAGGTCGTCCAGATTGAGACCGTAGGAGGCGAGCGCCAGCGGATTCGCCTGGATGCGCACGGCGGGGCGCTGCCCGCCCGACAGGCTCACGAGGCCGACGCCGGCCACTTGCGAAATCTTCTGGGCAAGGCGCGTGTCGGCGAGGTTTTGCACGTCGGTGAGCGGCATCGTCTTCGACGTGATCGCCAGCGTCAGGATCGGCGCGTCCGCCGGATTCACCTTCGCATAGATGGGCGGTGCGGGCAGGTCCGACGGCAGCAGGTTGCCCGCCGCGTTGATCGCGGCCTGTACTTCCTGCTCGGCCACATCGAGCGGCAGATCGAGGCTGAACTGCAGCGTGATGATCGACGAGCCCGCGGAGCTTTGCGAGGCCATCTGATTCAGCGAAGGCATTTGCCCGAACTGGCGCTCGAGCGGCGCCGTCACCGACGATGTCATGACGTCGGGGCTCGCGCCGGGATAAAACGTCTGCACCTGAATGGTCGGGTAGTCGACCTCGGGCAGTGCCGAGATCGGCAGGTAGCGCAGCGCCACGAGGCCGACCAGCATGATTGCCGCCATCAGCAGTGCGGTGCCGACCGGGCGCAGGATAAAGGCGCGGGAAGGATTCATGCGTTCGATGCCTCGGTCCGGTGCCTCATTGCGATCGTCATTGCGCGCCGGCAGCCGATGCGGAGCGTGCGCCGCTCGCCCCGTGGCCGTGGGCACGGGCGTGCCCGTGCCCGGCCGCCGCGCTGGCGGCGTTGCCGTGCGAGGCGCCCGAAGCTGCGTCTGCCGGAATCGTGATCTTGGCGCCTTCGCGCAGGCGGTCGGAACCGTCTATGACGACGCGCTCGCCGAGCGCGAGCCCCGATGCGATGCTCGTGCGTTCGCGGTCGACGGGGCCGACGGTCACGGGCCGCACGGTGACGGTGTTGTCGGGCTTCACGACATAGACGAAGCGGCCGGACGCGCCGTTGAGCACAGCCGATGTCGGGACGATCACCGCATCGTGAAGCGTGTCGATGAGCAGCCGCGCGTTCACGAACTGATTCGGAAACAGCAGTTGCCCGTCGTTTTTGAACAGCGCCCGAAGCTTGACGGTGCCCGTTGCGGTATCGATCTGGTTATCGATGGTGTCGAGGTATCCCGTTTCGAGCGGTGTCGTGTTGTTGCGATCGTAAGCGGTCGTCGAAAGCTTCGCGCCCGCGTGCATGCTTTTCACGATGGCCGGCAGATTGTCTTCGGAGGTCGTGAAGACGACGCTGATCGGCTGCAATTGAGTGATGACGACGATGCCGTTCGTGTCCGAAGGCGTCACGTAATTGCCTGGATCGACCTGACGCAGGCCGACTCGCCCGGAGACCGGCGCGGTGATGCGCGCGTAGACGAGATCGAGCTTGTAGGTGTCGACGCTCGCTTGATCCGAGCGCACCTGCCCTTCGTATTGCTTCACGAGCGATGCCTGCGTGTCGACCTGCTGGCGGGCGATCGAATCCTGCGCGAGCAGCGCGCGATAGCGCTCGAGGTCGAGCTTCGCCGTTTGCAGCAGCGCCATGTCTTTCGCGAGCGTGCCTTGCGCGTTATCGAGCGAGATCTGGTAGGGGCGTGGATCGATCTGGGCGAGCAGATCGCCTTGCTTGACCATTTGCCCTTCGCGGAACGCGACGCTTTGCAGGGTGCCGGCCAGTTGGGTTTTGACCGTCACGGAGGCCAGCGGCGTCACTGTGCCGAGCGCCGTCAACACGATGGGCATTTCTCCGCGCACGGCTGTCGCGACGTGCACGGGCTGCGGCATGTTCCCCAACCGGCCCGCGCCGCCGCGGCCGGCGTGTGGGCCGCTTGCGCCGGCCGGCACCGCGCCGGAGGGACTCGTGCGGCTCCACGGCCGCCACCAGGCCAGCACGAGCGCGGCTACCAGGACTGCGGCGACGAGCACACCGAGTCGGCGCCCCGTGGAGCGGGGGGCGACAGGTTTCGGCGCTTCGCCTGGACCGGGGTCATGGGAGGGGCGGTGAGGATCGGGGCGGTTTTCCTGTTCGGCCATCTGTAAGGGTCAAGAGTTGCGAGGCTGATGCGCTGTGTGCGGGCGCTCGGTTGGGATAAAAAGCGCCCATGAAGGACAAATGTTCGCGATGCATGATGCTACGTCGTGCGCTCAGCCGGAGTCCACCCAAGTATTTTTCAGCCGGTTACCGCTGTTACTGTTACTCGGACAGCCTCAGCCGCGGTGCGCCGCCGATCTCTCGCACGATCTTGGCGACGCATCCGACGAGTGCCGGCGCGGCGTGCTCGAGCAGCCACTCGTGCGTGCACAGATGCGCGGCGCCGCCGCAGTTCACCGCGTAGCGCTCGCCCGAGGGGCCGACGAATCCGGCCGCGATCGCGTTCAGGCCCGCGGACCACGCGCCGGTCTCGATCGCAAAGCCGTTCTTGTCCGTTTGCGCGAGCGCGTGCGCCACGCGGGCGTGAACATGGGGCCAGTCGTCGCCGGCGGCGGCTTGCACCCCGGTCATCAAGGCCTCGCGTTGCGGCGCCGTGAGTGCGGCAAGATAGGCGTGCCCCGCCGCGGTGCGAGTCAGATCCATGCGCGAGCCGATCTCGAGCCGCGAGACGAGCAGCGCCGAGGAGGGCCGGACAGCCTCGATCACGACCATGTCGAGCCGGTCACGCGTGACGAGGTGAACGGAGAGCGCCGTACGATCGGCCAGATCGACGAGAAACGGACGGGCGCGCGCCCGGATGTCGAAGTTGCGCAAAAAGCCGTTCGAGAGTTCGAGCACCGATGCCGTCAGCACGAATCGCTCGCTGTCGGGCAACTGAAAGAGAAATCCCGCCTTGACGAGCGTTGCGGTCAGGCGGGAGACGGTCGGTTTCGGGATACCCGTCAGCTCGGCCAGTTCCCGATTGCTGATCGGGGCATCGGCGCTTGCGACGCGGCGCAGCACCGTGAGCCCCCGTGCCAGCGCGGCGACCTCCTCGGGGGCGCCGTCTTTCTCGACGGGTTTGCTGATGGGAACGGATTTGCGCGTCGTTGCGGGCACGATTGTCTTCCGGTGATTTTTTCGAAACTTTATTTCATGTTCGCCTTTCATCACTTGCAAGTGCGCAAATCTGCTTGGTTAGAATCGGTAATAAATACGTCACATGGTCGATGTAATCGTTTTCCATGAGAGGGTACCTGTCAACAATTCGGCAAAAATTATCTTGACTTCGTCGGCTGAAAGAGAAAAAATGGAATCTCATTTCGGAGCGAGGAGTTCCGGAATACCGTCTCTCAGGTTCTAGCACGGCCCTCGGAATGGCTAGAACTTCTTTAAGGCGCCACGGTCACGTGGCGCCTTTTTTTTCGTCGGTTGGGCGGCGCGGGCAGGATCCCGGCGGTTTCGCCGCGGTTCTGATATCGTCCGTGTCCATGCAACCTATCCTGACCATTGCCGGCCTGTCGAAGACCTATGCCTCGGGCTTCACAGCGCTCAAGAACATCAACCTCGAGGTGCGCCGCGGCGAAGTCTTCGCGCTGCTCGGACCGAACGGCGCCGGCAAGACGACGCTGATCGGTATCGTCTGCGGCATCGTCAACGCAACGTCGGGCCGCGTCGCCGTCGACGGTCACGACATCGTGCGCGACTATCGCCGGGCCCGCGCGATGATCGGGCTCGTGCCGCAGGAGTTGACGACGAACGCGTTCGAGACGGTCTGGGCCACCGTCTCGTTCACACGCGGGCTTTTCGGCAAGCCGGCCGATCCGGCGCATATCGAGAAAGTGCTGCGTGCGCTGTCGCTCTGGGACAAGAAGGACAACCGCATCATGATGCTCTCGGGCGGGATGAAGCGGCGCGTGCTGATCGCCAAGGCGCTTGCGCACGAACCGGCGCTGCTCTTTCTCGACGAGCCGACGGCGGGTGTCGATGTCGAGCTGCGGCGCGACATGTGGAATCTGATGCGCACGCTCAAGGAAAGCGGCGTGACGATCATCCTGACGACGCACTACATCGATGAGGCCGAGGAAATGGCCGACCGCATAGGCGTCATCAATCGCGGCGAAATCATTCTCGTCGAAGAGAAGGCGCAACTGCTGCGCAAGCTCGGCAAGAAGCAGCTGACGCTCGATCTGGAGGCGCCGCTCGAAACCTTGCCGCCGTCGCTTGCGGGCTATGGGCTCGAGCTTTCGGCGAATGGCAGCGCGCTCACCTACACCTATGACGACACTCAGTCCGAGCGGGCCGGCATCGTGCGCCTGCTCAAGGACTTGGCCGATGCTCAGATCCGCTTCAAGGATCTGCAGACCTCGCAGAGTTCGCTCGAAGATATTTTTGTCGACTTGGTCAGGGAGACGTCCTGATGAATCTGTACGCGGTGCGGGCGATCTACCTGTTCGAAATGGCGCGGACCTGGCGCACGCTGATGCAAAGCGTCATCTCGCCGGTCATTTCCACTTCCCTATACTTCGTGGTCTTCGGCGCGGCCATCGGCTCGCGCATCCGCGAGATCGACGGCATCAGCTACGGCGCGTTCATCGTGCCGGGGCTCGTGATGTTGTCGTTGCTCACGCAAAGCATTACGAATGCCTCGTTTGGCATCTACTTCCCGAAATTCACCGGCACCGTCTACGAATTGCTCTCGGCGCCCGTGTCCTATCTCGAGCTGGTGGTGAGCTTCGTGGGCGCGGCCGCGACCAAATCGATCATGCTCGGCCTCATCATCATGGCGACCGCGGCGTGCTTCGTGCCGCTCAGGATCGAGCATCCATTCTGGATGCTGCTCTTTCTCGTGCTGACCTCGATCACGTTCAGCCTGTTCGGCTTCATCATCGGCATCTGGGCCGACGGCTTCGAAAAACTGCAGGTCATTCCACTTCTGATCATCACGCCGCTCACGTTTCTCGGCGGCAGCTTCTATTCGATCGGGATCCTGCCGCCGGTATGGCGCACGATTGCGCTCGCGAATCCCGTCGTCTATCTGATCAGCGGCTTTCGTTGGAGTTTTTATGGCGTGGCCGACGTGCATGTCGGCGTGAGCCTGGCCATGACGGGCGTATTCCTGTTGGTTTTCATGGCCATCGTCGCCTGGATCTTCAAGACGGGATATCGGCTCAAGACCTGAGGGCCGCCGGCAGCGGCGCGAGCAGACGGCATGCGCGCATGACAGCGCGCTTTGTCATTCCGCGCAAACGTCGACATAATGCTCGGACCGACAGGCGCATCGCCAGGTTCGTGACCCCACTCCTTCGAGCATGAGACTGACGACCAAAGGGCTGCTGCTGATTGCGATTCCGACGTTGTTCGAACTCGCGCTGCTTTCCGGGCTCGTGAAGGCGCAGGCAAATGCCGAGCAGGCGGAGCAATGGGCGCTGCACAGCAAGGACGTGCTGCGCCAGACCAACGCGATTCTCGAACCGGTATTGCTCGAGACGGTACGCATGCGCGGCGCGGTGCTCACTGACGACCGGACAACGGCGACGCCCGTTTCACTCTGGATCGATCTCGATCGCAATATAGACAGACTGGTCGATCTGGTTGCGAACAACCCCACCCAGGTCGAGCGCGCCGCGCAGATTCGTCAGTCGGTGCAAGCGTACCGGCAATGGTCCGACCGCGTACAAGACCTGCTGCGCAACGGCCGTCACGACGACGTGCTGGAACGCTTTCGCAATCAGGCCAATATCGACGTGATCGATCGTTTCCGCTCGCAGGTGGCGGCATTCCAGGCCGAGGAATTGCGCATCGATTCACTGCGCACGGAGGATGCCGCCTCCGCGCTCGCGCAGCAGCAGCGGCTGACCACCGCCGCCGTCGTCGGCTCGCTCGTGCTTGCGGCACTGGCGGTATTCCTGTTTACGCGCGGACTGCGCGGCCGGCTGCGGCAACTGTCCGATAACGCGGCGCGGCTCGCCGAGAACGCGCCGCTTGGACTGCCGTCGCCCGGCGATGACGAGATCGCGCATCTCGATTCGATCCTGCACGAGACGAGCCGCCGCCTGCGCGAATCCGAACGGATGCAGGCGCGCTTCCAGAACGACCTTGCGCGCCGGGCCGACGAACTGGCTCGGACGAACGAGACGCTGCATCAGCAAACGCAGGAAAACGAGATGTTCATCTACAGCGTCTCGCACGATCTGCGTTCGCCGCTCGTCAATTTGCAAGGGTTTTCCAAAGAGCTGACGCATGCCTGCGACGATCTGCGCGCGGCGGTGCGCGAATCGTCGCTCTCGCCCGAGGACCGCGAGCATGTCGAGCGGCTCATCGACGAGGATATCGGCGAGGCGTTGCGCTTTTTGCAAAGCGCGGTCTTGCGTGCCGCCCATATCATCGATTCGTTGCTGCGGCTATCGCGAGTGGGCCGCGTCGAGTATCGCCGCCAGGCCGTCGATGTCGCGGCGCTCGTGCGCCACGTGCTCGATGCGATGCAAGGCTCGATCCGCTCGCGCAACGCCGAGATCGTCGTGGTCGACCTGCCGCCCGTCTGGGGCGATCCGACGGCGCTCGAGCAGATATTCGCGAATCTGATCGGCAACGCGGTGAACTACCTCGATCCCGAGCGGCCCGGTCGCATCGAAATCGGGGCCATGCCCGCGCCCGCCGGAACGCACTCACTACGCATCTTCTATGTGAAGGATAATGGTCTCGGTATTCCGGCCGTGGCGATGCCGCGCCTTTTCCATGCGTTCCAGAGGCTGCACGGCGCCGTGGCGACCGGCGAAGGCATTGGGCTCGCCCTCGTGCGCCGCATGGTGGAACGGCATGGCGGACGCGTGTGGGCCGAATCGACCGAGGGCGTTGGCACGACCTTCTATTTGTCGCTACCGGAGGCGGCCGAGCAGGTCGCCGCCTGATTGAGGGAAATCGATATCATGCATACCGGACCCGCAGACGGCCAGTCCGTCAACATCATCCTGATCGAGGACGACGACGGCCACGCAACGCTCATCGAGCGCAATCTGCGTCGCGCCGGTCTCACGAATGGCTTCACGCGTCTTTCCGACGGCCAGAAAGCGCTCGACTTCTTCTTCGGCGAGGACGCGCCTTTCCTGCGCGACCCCGCCCCCGCATCGGTCATCCTGCTCGATCTGAAGATGCCGCGTATCGACGGCCTCGAGGTATTGCGGCGCCTGAAGGCCGACAAGCGTACGGCGTCGCTGCCGGTCATCGTGCTGACGACCACCGACGACCCGCGCGAGATCGAGCGCTGCTACGAGCTGGGCTGCAACGTCTACGTGACGAAGCCCGTGGAGTACGACGCCTTCATCGAGGCCGTGCGCCGACTCGGCTTCTTTTTGCAGGTGGTGAAGCTGCCCGCGTGCGGCCGATGACGGCTCACGTCCTGTTCATCGACGACGACGAGGGGCTGTTGCGCCTTGCGTCGCGTGCGCTGGGGCGCGCAGGCTACCAGGTGAGCCAGGCGTCCACGACCGACGCCGCGCGCGCGGCGATGACGCAGGAAACGCCCGATGTGCTCATCGTCGATTACACGTTGGGCGGTCGCGAGACGGGGCTCGAGTTTCTGCGCGCGCTGCGTCGCAACGGGTTTGCGTTGCCGGCGATCCTCTGCACGGGTTTTGCGGACGAGGCGCGCGTCATCGAGGCGCTGCGCTCGGGCGTGGCCGACGTCGTGCCGAAGAGCGAGCATTACCTCGAGTACTTGCCGGAGGCGATCGAGCGCGTGCTGCGCGAGCGACGCATCGAGCGCGAGCTGGCCGAGGCGCAACACGCGCAGGAGCGCGAGGCCCATTTTCGGGCGCTGGCTGAAGAACGCGAAGCGCTGCTTGCCTCCGAGCGGGCCGCGCGCGCCGAGGCCGAACGCGTTTCGCGCATGAAGGACGAATTCGTCGCGATGCTCTCGCACGAATTGCGTACACCCTTGAATGCGATCATCGGTTGGACGCAGGTCCTGCTGCGCGATGCAAGCGCGTCCGAATCCGTTCGCAAGGGGCTCGAGGTGGTCGACCGCAATGCGCGCGCCCAGGCGCGGATGGTCGACGATCTGCTCGACTTTTCGCGGATTCTCGCCGGCAAGCTGCGTCTCGATGTCGAGCGCGTCGATCTCGTCGATCTCGTCGAATATGTCATTCGCTCGCTCGGTCCCGGCGCGCTCGCGAAAGAGATTGTCATCGTGCCTGCGCTCGAACCCGACGCCGCGATGCTTGGCGATCCCGCGAGGCTGCAGCAGATCGTCTGGAATCTGCTGTCGAATGCGGTGAAGTTCACGGGCAAGGGCGGCAGCGTCGAGGTCGCGCTACGCCGTATCGACGATGAGGTCGAACTGACGGTGGCCGATAACGGTCAGGGCATCACGCCCGAGTTTCTACCGCATGTGTTCGAGCGTTTTTGCCAGGAGGACTCGAGCATCGCGCGGCAGCACGGGGGGCTCGGGCTCGGACTCTCGATTGCCCGGCAGCTCGTCGAAATGCATGGCGGGCGCATCGAGGCGCGCAGCGATGGCGCAGGCATGGGTGCGGCGTTTGTCGTGCGCTTGCCGGCGAGCGTCGCCAAGCTTGCTCATACCCCGCTCGACGAACCGTTGCCGGATGTGACGCCGCCCGCGCTGGCGGGCTTGCAGGTGGTCATCGTGGAGGACGAGCCCGACGCACGCGACCTCGTGTGCCGTGTGCTCGAGGAGCGCGGCGCCAAGACGCGCGCGTTCGGGCATGCGCTCGACGCGCTCGAAGCCTGTATCGAGGCGCCGCCCGATGTGATCGTGAGCGACATCGGCATGCCGGGTGTGGACGGCTATGAATTCATTCGCCGCTTGCGGACGTGGGAAGCGCCGCGCGGGCGCGTGACGCCGGCCGCCGCGCTGACGGCATTCGCACGCAGCGAGGACCGCAGGCGAACGTTGCTCGCGGGATTCCAGACGCACTTGGCGAAACCCATCGATCCGCTGGAACTCGTCGTGGTCGTCGCCGCGCTGGCGGGGCGGGCGGCATCGTTTTCGGGTGGGGAAGCGGGCATGTAAAACGGGGGCCTGCCTTGGCAAGGGGGGCGAGCGCTACTACGCGCGCCATGCGCCGCTGCGGTCGGGCCGCACGTATCTCACGCATGCGATTTACGTGCAAGCCGCACGAGCGGCTGCTCCCGCGCCGCCAACCCCAGCACGCGCGACAGCTTGGCCTGCTCCGCGGCGATGTCCGCGAGCGTGTATTGGTCCAGCACGCTCTTGACGAAGGTGCCCGCGTGCAATGCCGAGCACCTCGGAAAGCTCAGCGATCGTGACAAGCTCGTCCGAGCGAACGGCCGCATACATCAGTACGCGCAAACTGTAATCGGTGAAGTCCGTCAGTCTCATAGCCAAGCCTATAAAGGCGATTCATTGTATGTCTTTTGTGGCGGCATTCGGGCGTGAAGTCATACCCACGTTGGGTTGCGCGAGCGAGGGAGAAACCGAAGATTGATGACATACATCAAGTTTGCCGTGACCGGCGATTCGATAATGGTCGAAGGTCGGCATTGCCGCCGGGCCATGCACTTCGACGGGAAAGGGATATGTCAGCTCATTCGGCGCAAAGCCACGCAGCATCAGCGAGCGTTGCCGAGCCGGACTTCGGCCGCTTCGCCGGCCTCGAAATATCGGAAGCGTTGATCCGTCGTTTCGACAACGCCGGTCCGCGATATACCTCTTATCCGACGGCCGACCGCTTCGTGCCGGGGTTCGACGAGGCGACGTATCGCCGCCATCTGGCCGAGCGCGCCGACACGGCCGCCGCCGCGCCGCTATCGATCTATGCCCATCTGCCGTTTTGCGAGTCGCTGTGCTATTTCTGCGCCTGCAACAAGGTCATTACACGCGAACACGGTCGCGCAGCGGAGTACCTCGACTACCTGCTACGCGAGATCGCGATGGTTGCGCCGCAGCTCGGCGGTAATCGATCTACTGCGCAACTGCATCTGGGCGGCGGCACGCCGACGTTTTTCAGCATGACGGAGCTGGGGCGCCTCGTCGATGCGTTGCATCGCCACTTCGCCTTCGAGCCCGACGCCGAAATGGGCATCGAAATCGATCCGCGCACCGTCACGGCAGACACGCTTTCGTCGCTCGCATCCCTGGGTTTCAATCGCACGAGCTTCGGCGTGCAGGATTTCGATCCCGCCGTGCAGCATGCCGTCAATCGCATCCAGCCGCTCGACATGGTCGAACGCGCGTTGGCGGCGAGCCGCGATGCGGGGTTCGAATCGATCAATGTCGATCTCATCTACGGGCTGCCGCGGCAATCCGTCGCAAGCTTCGATCGCACGCTCGACGAGGTCATCCGTCTCGCGCCCGACCGGATCGCGCTTTATAACTACGCACACCTGCCGAACCGTTTCAAGGCGCAGCGGCTGATCGACGCGAGCGAGCTCCTGCTTGCCGAAGACAGGCTACATATCTTCATGCACGCGACTCGTCGGCTGCTCGATGCGGGCTACGTCTATGTCGGCCTCGATCACTTCGCGAAGCCCGGCGACGAACTGAGCCGCGCGTTGCGCGACGGGACGTTGCACCGCAATTTCCAGGGCTATACGACGAAGGCCGAATGCGACCTCGTCGGCTTCGGCGTCTCGGCAATCGGCAAGATCGGTCGCGCCTATAGCCAATCGACGCGCTCGGTGAAGTCGTATTACGGGCATTTGGACGCGCAGCGTTTGCCCGTCGAGCGCGGGCTGACGCTGAGTCCCGACGACCTGCTGCGTCGCGACGTCATCATGACGCTGATGTGCAGCATGCCGCTCTCGTTTCGCGCGATAGAGGCGCGCCACGGGATCGAATTCGCGCGCTACTTCGCAGATGAGATCGCCGCGCTCGCCCCGCTCGGCGAGGCCCAGCTCATCGATGTGGGCGACGACGCGATTCGCGTGCTGCCGAAAGGGCGCTTGTTCGTGCGCGCCATTGCGATGACCTTCGACAAATACCTTGGGCGGCCCGGCGCGGCCTCGTATTCGAAACTGATCTAGGTCGATGGAGCATGCGAATGCAAAGAGCAAAGATTCGCGTCCAGGATTTCCTGGCGAGAATGCCGCTCTTCAACGAGCTGTCGCGCAACGAGCTCGATCGGATTGCGCTCGGCACGACACAGCAGCAGCTCGCGCGCAAGGAGATGGCGTTTCATTGCGGCGATGTGTGCTCGGGCTTGCATGCCGTGGTCTACGGGCAGATCAAGCTCAGCGTGGTCTCGCCGCTCGGCGAAGAGAAAGTCGTGCGGCTCGTCGGCCCCGGCGATAGCTTCGGCGAGGCCCTGATGTTTCTTGGCAAGCCGTACTTCGTGTCGGCACAGGCGATCAGCGATTCGCTGCTGCTGCATGTCGCGAAAGCCCCAATCATCGACGAATTGCGCGGTAATCCCGATTTCGCCTGCAAGATGCTCGCGGGCTTGAGCGCACGTCTGCACGCGTTGATGCGCGACGTGGAGGCGTACTCGCTTCGATCGGGCACGCATCGTCTCATCAGCTACCTGCTTGCGCTAAAAGGCGAGGCCGAACCCGGCGAGCAACGAGCGGGGCTGCGCGTGCGACTCGAAGCGGGCAAGAAGATGGTGGCGTCCAGACTCAACCTGACGCCCGAACATTTTTCGCGCATTCTCCACGAACTGGGAGTGCGGGGGCTCCTCACGGTCCACGGACGCGAGATCGTCATTCCGGATGTCGCGA
Organism: Trinickia sp.; assembly: GCF_057351765.1. Taxonomy (NCBI): domain Bacteria; kingdom Pseudomonadati; phylum Pseudomonadota; class Betaproteobacteria; order Burkholderiales; family Burkholderiaceae; genus Trinickia; species Trinickia sp. Next base: position 89,586 of record NZ_JBMRBK010000041.1, read on the forward strand.
AGCTGCAGGCGGCATGCGCTTACTAAGTCCTGACTTGCGCATCGCGTGCCGATAGCCGGCACACAGGCAAGTGTTCAAGGAGCGATCAATTGCCGCACCGCAGGCCGACGGGTCCTTGACCCAGATTAAGGTCCGCCCTGCGCACGCACCTCACACTTGCCGTTACTGCGATTTTCGTGAGGTCGTCCTGTGTCAGTGCCGAAGGCTGTGTTCGAACCCCTGCGCATCAAGGGCAAGACGTTGTTGCCCATCGTCCAGGGGGGAATGGGAGTGGGGGTGTCCGCGCATCGCCTCGCGGGTACCGTTGCCTCGCTGGGCGCAATGGGAACCATCTCCAGCGTCGATCTGCGCCGTCATCACCTCGATCTGATGGCCGAGACTGCGCGCTCGCGCGACCGTGCACTGATCGATGCCGTGAATCTGCAAGCCCTCGATCGAGAAGTGCGCTCAGCGCTGCGCCTCGCGCGCGGCGAGGGAGCCGTGGCCGTCAATGTCATGCGTGCGGTGTCGGCGTATGCGCAATATGTGCGGCGCGCGTGCGAAAGCGGAGCCCATGCCGTCGTCGTCGGCGCGGGATTGCCGCTCGATTTGCCCGAGCTTACGGTGGATTTTCCGGATGTCGCGCTGATACCGATCTTGTCGGATGCGCGCGGCATCGGGCTCTTGCTGAAGAAATGGATGCGCAAGCAGCGCTTGCCCGATGCCATCGTGATCGAAAACCCGCGGTATGCGGCAGGGCATCTTGGCGCGCCCTCACTCGACAGCGTCACAAACCCGCATTTCGCGTATCGCGAAGTCATCGAAGGCACGCTCGCGCTGTTCAAGGACCTCGGGCTCGAGCGCGAGAAGATTCCGCTCATTGCCGCGGGCGGCATCCATACGCACGAGCAGATGCGCGAGATCGTGTCGCTCGGCGCGACAGCCGTTCAGCTCGGTACGCCGTTCGCGGTGAGCAAGGAGGGCGATGCGCATCCGAACTTCAAGAAAGTGCTCGCCGAAGCCCCGCTCGATGAGATCGTGACGTTCATGAGCGTCGCCGGGTTGCCCGCGCGTGCCGTGCTGACGCCGTGGCTTGCCGAGTACCTGGAAAAGGAAGCGAAGCTGCAGCGCGTCGCCAAGCCGCGCAAGTGTACGGTCGGCTTCGATTGCCTGCAGCAATGCGGCCTGCGCGATGGCATCGCGAAACACGGGCAATTTTGCATCGATAAGCGGCTCGCCTATGCGCTCGCCGGCGACGTCAAGCGCGGGCTTTTCTTTCGCGGCTCCGAGCCGCTGCCGTTCGGCAGTCGGATTCGTCCCGCGCGCGAGCTCATCGAGTACATGTTGACGGGGCGCAGCCCTGCCGACGATCCCGCGGACCCCGCGGATAACGTTGCTCTTCCTGTCACGAGGCGGCTTGACGCTGGATTGCCGATTCCACTATGACGAATGATCGTTTCCCACCGAGCGGCGAACGCCGCGTGCTACCGCTCGTTTATTCGTGCTCGGGCTGTTCGAGCGCGGCGCAAATGGCGAACTACGTAGCCGTACAACTGGATCGGCGCGGTGCGGCCGAGATGTCGTGTATCGCCGGTGTCGGAGGCGATGTGCCGGCGCTACTGAAGCTCGCGCACTCGGGCAGGCCCATCATCGCCATAGACGGATGTCCGCTTGCGTGCGTAAAGCACTCTCTCGGGCGGCATGAGCTTGCGGCGGACGAATATGTGCAATTGGCCGAGCACGGCGTGCGCAAGCGGTTTCACGCCGACTTCGATATGCAGCAGGCCGACGAAGTGGTGAACGAAGTCGAAGGGCTCGCCCGCGAATTGCGGGAGCGCGCATCAGCCTCGTCTGACGTCGAAGGATAGAAACCGTCCGCGCATTTCGTCGAGTACGCTTTCGCTCGGATAGCCCGCCAGCGAGACGGCGTTCAGCTGCGCGTCGCGCGAACCCTGCTTTCGAAAAAGTTGCAGGGCGTACTTTTTCACGCCCAGATTCGCAAGCGTGCGCGCCAGAACGAGCAGGTCCGTCTCCGACAGCAACGCCGGGTGCGCCGTCGTGCGGCATTCGTAATCGACATCGCTGGCCAGTAATGCTTCGAGGCTGCGTCTGGCGGACGTTCCGCTATCGCGCACGCGCGTCACGCGTTCGTAGTCGGTGAATGGCGCCTTGATGTCGAGCCCCACCCAATCGAGCAAAGGCAGCAGCTGCGCGAATCGGCGCGGATGCGTGCCCGCGCTGTGCAGCCCGACTTTGAAGCCGAGCGCACGGACATCGCCGATCGCAGGGCCAAGCGCCGGGTCCGCGGTGGGCTCGCCTCCGCTGAATACGACAGCATCGATCAGACCGGTCCTGCGCGCCAGCAAGCGCATGACGTCGGTCCAGGGTACCGCGCCTGCCCGAGTGCGCGGTTGCAAATGCGTGTTGTGACAATAGCCGCAGCGCCATGGGCATCCTTGCACGAAGACGACGGCCGCGAGCGCACCCGGAAAATCCGTGGCAGTAAACGGCGCCACGCCGCCGACCTTGATGGGCCGCAGCGACGCGGCCGCGCAAACGACCGGCGTGCTCGGGATGTTACGTTGCAAGAGAAACCTCCTCGGTGAAATAGGTGCGCTCGTAGAATTCGCCTTTCTTGCCCGTATTGAACGAAGAAACGGGCCGGTGGTACCCCATGACGCGCGTCCAGATCTCGCACGGTTGGCGTTCTTCGTCGCGAAGCTCGACGGGGCCGGCGTGTGTCGCGTGATTGTGATTCATGTTCAAGGCTCCATTGGTTCAGGGGTTGCGGGTCGATTGCATTTGCGATGAAGCAGCGCCTCGTCGCATTTGGGACAGAACTCGTGGCGGCCCGGCAAATAGCCGTGCTTGGGGCAAATCGAGAACGTTGGCGTGACGGTGATGTACGGGAGCGAGAAGCGGCTCAGCGTACGCTTGACGAGTTCGCGGCAGGCGTCGGCCGACGACAGCGGCTCCGTCATATAAAGATGCAGGACCGTGCCGCCCGTGTATTTGCGCTGCAAGTCGTCCTGATGCTCGAGCGCCTCGAACGGATCTTCGGTAAAGCCGACCGGCAACTGCGACGAGTTCGTGTAGTACGGCATGTCGGCGGTGCCTGCTTGCAGGATGCCGGGATAGCGTTTGCGGTCTTCCCTGGCGAAGCGGTATGTCGTACCCTCGGCCGGCGTGGCCTCGAGGTTGTACATATGCCCGGTCTCTTCCTGGAACGCGAGCATCTTCGCGCGGACCCGATCGAGCAGGCGGACAGCGAAGGTATGTCCCCAGTCGGTCGTCAGATCGTGCGCGTCGGCCGAGAAGTTGCGGATCATCTCGTTGATGCCGTTGACCCCGAGCGTGGAGAAGTGATTGCGCAGCGTGCCGAGGTAACGCTTCGTGTACGGAAAGAGGCCGTTATCCATCAGTTGCTGAATCACGCGTCGTTTGATTTCCAAACTCTCCTTGCCGAGTTCGAGCAACGCGTCGACGCGAGCCATGAGCGCACCTTCGTTGCAGGCATAAAGATGGCCGAGCCGCGCGCAGTTCAATGTCACGACGCCGATCGATCCGGTCTGCTCGGCCGAGCCGAACAGGCCGTTGCCGCGCTTGAGCAACTCGCGCAGATCGAGCTGCAGCCGGCAACACATCGACCGGATCATGTTCGGTTTCAATTCCGAGTTGATGAAGTTCTGAAAATACGGCAGGCCGTAGCGCGCGGTCATCTCGAACAATCGCGTGGCGTTCGGACTGTCCCAATCGAAGTCGGCCGTGATGTTGTAAGTCGGAATCGGAAACGTGAAGACGCGTCCTTTCGCGTCGCCCGCTTGCATCACTTCGATGTAGGCACGATTGATCATGTCCATCTCGGCCTGCAGATCGCCGTAGCGGAAGTCCATTTCCTTCCCGCCGACGACCGGCACTTGCTCGCGTAGATCTTCGGGGCACACCCAATCGAACGTGAGATTCGTGAACGGCGTTTGCGTGCCCCAGCGCGACGGCACGTTCAGGTTGTAGATGAGTTCCTGAACGTATTGGCGCACTTCCTCGTAGCTCAACCGATCCTTGCGCACGAACGGCGCCATGTAGGTGTCGAACGAGCTGAACGCTTGGGCGCCGGCCCATTCGTTTTGCTGCGTGCCCAGAAAGTTGACGATTTGCCCGACTGCGCTCGACATGTGTTTGGGCGGTGCCGCTTCCACCTTGCCGGGCACCCCGTTGAGCCCCTCGGTGAGCAGCGTGCGCAGCGACCAACCCGCGCAATAGCCCGAAAGCATGTCGAGGTCATGGATGTGCAAGTCGGCGTCGCGATGGGCCTGGCCGACGGCGGGCGGATAGACGTGGCTCAGCCAGTAGTTCGCGACGAGCTTGCCCGAGATGTTGAGGATCAGGCCGCCGAGCGAATAGCCTTGATTTGCGTTGGCATTGACGCGCCAATCGCGGCGTTCGAGATACTCCTCGATGGCGGAGGCCACGTCGACTTGCGGTTTGGCATGCCGTTGCGCCTGCGCGGCGTGTGCGTGGCGGCCGGCTTGAAGAAGGTGAGCGGGTATCGGTCCGTGGTCCATGTGAGCCTCGATGAGCACAATATATTGTGATGTTGCTCATCGTATGCACTACATATAGCGTGGTCAACGCCGCTCGCCTACATTCTTGCGTCTACTTGACCTGCGTTAAGTTATGAGCCGGCCGCGAGCATGGCGCGCGGCCGATTGCCCTTCGCCATTAGCCGCTGCAACCGCACGCGCCGGTTCCACCGCCTGCGCATCCGGCAGCCGACGCTTGCGCGGGCGCCGCGCTTTCGTTCGGCGCGAGCCTGATGCCGAAGTCGATCACGACACGCTCCGGTGTGCGCTCCACGTATTCGATGTGGACCTGATCGCCGTACCGCTGTTGCATTTGATTCAGCAGCGGCAGAGGATCATGGTCGTTGATGAAGCGCATGGTCTCCCCATGGTCGAGCGTTTCGAGCGCCCCGAAAATGGCGGCGTGGCGCAAGCGCTTCGCAATGCCGCGCACATCGAAGGCATAGGTCGTATTGGGATTGGCATTGGTCATTGCGGACTCCTGAGTGGAAGTGACATCGACGAGAACATGACGACGATGAACAGTGCCAGCGCCGCGGCGTTGCCGATTGCGCCGGCGCGGTGTAGCACAAATGCCTGCGCGAGCGCGCCGCCGATGCGCAGGGCGAGCGCCGCATGCAACGCAGCGAGCGGCAGATAGAAGAGAGGGCGATAACGCACGCGCAGCCGTGTGAGCGCCGGCAGGACGATCGGTGCGTGCCCGAGCGCCATCGACATGACGAAGCCGAGCGTGAGCGCATGCAGCGCCGCGTCGTGCCACGGATGCCCGGCGTCCCATGAACCGAACAAGCCGAGCACCCCGCTCAATGCGAGCCAGCCATAGCCCGACAACAGACAGACGGCAATAAAACGCGTGAGTCCGCGCTGACGCACGGTAACGCGCGCGACGTCATGGCGGGTCAGCCATAGTGCCAGTGCGACCAGCGCTGCGGAGAATGCGCGCAACGCGGGCTCCGGCGCATACGGCGAGGCACCGGCTGAGAGGAAGATGACGACGGCGATGGCGACGAACGTCACCCGCGCGCGCGGTGGGGTTCGCCGCATGCGCGTGAGCTCGAGTCTTTCGGCCGCGATCGTCAAGACGAGAAACGCCAGCCAATTCGGCACGGCCTGCAGCGGTGCCTGAGTCGCGAGCCACATAACGTTGCCTGCCCACCAACTCGACACGCCGAGCGCGAGCACGAAAAGATGCAATGCCGGCTGCCGGCGAAGCAACCCGGCCATGCTCGCAAGCGCGGCCGTCGCCGCGATGACCAGAAGAGCCTGGGCCCAGGCGGGCGGCGCGCCGGCCAGCAGCACGAGGCCCGCGGCGGCTGCGCACGCGGGGGCACAGAGGTGCTGGCCTGCCCGGAGCGCGACCGCGCGCTCGAGACTGACGACTGCGCCGAAGAAGACGGGCAGGACGAGCACACCGTGCCAAGCAGCGCTCGACAGCGCGTGGGGAGGCAGGGCGATGCCGAAGCGAGCGAGACCGGCTGCAATGCCGCATACGAACGCGACAGCGATGGAGCCTGCGAACGCGAGCCGCACGCCCGTTTGCGCGGCGCGCCTCCACGATGCGCGGGCGCCGGTTTCGGCTGTACGGGCAGGCGACATATGCTTCAATCGTCGCTCCAACCTAGCGTATCGCGAGCGGCGTCGCTCATCATCTCGGGCTGCCACGGCGGCTCCCAGACGAGATCGATGTCGACGATCGTGCCCACCTGCAACGCGGCATCGATGACCGCGTGCACGTCGTCGAGAATCGACTGCCCCATCGGGCAGGCGGGCGAAGTCATGGTGATCGCGATGCGCCAGCCTTCGGTACGCTGCTCGATGTCGTAAACGAGCCCGAGATCGACGATGTTCACGCCGATCTCCGGATCGATCACGTGCTGCAGCGCCTCGCGAATCTGCTCGCGCGCCGACGGGGCGCTGGTAGGGATCGGTAAGGGCTCCATAGTCGTTCTCCGCGGGGCTTTATTGAGCGTGGGACGGTTGGGCGGCCGGACGCGAGCATCCGGCCGTCAGGGCGTGGGGCGCGTGCCCGCGTCGTCTCAGACGCGATGGGCCGCGCGTTCGACGGCTGCCTCGGCCGGATGTGCGGGCCGCACGCGGCGCAGCAGACGCAGCGCGAACCAGCCCAAATAGAGCACGCCGGCAGCGAAGACGATGTCGCCCGGGACGCGGATCCACACGAGCGCCTGCATGATCGGTGCGTGCACGATCTCGGGTGAGCGCGCATACCAGAGCCCCTTGCTGACGCTGGCCCACGCCTCGTAGATGCCCGAGGGCAGGATGGAGAGGAACACCATCATGAACAGGCCGATGTTGAGCATCCAGAATGCCGGCTTGAGCAGCGTGTCGTCCCACGCTTCGCGGGGCGACAGGCCGCGCAGGCAGAACAGCATGAGCCCGATACCCAGCATCCCATAGACGCCGAACAGGGCAGCATGGCCGTGCGCGGGCGTCATGTTGAGCCCCTGTACGTAGTAGAGCGAAATCGGCGGGTTGATCGAGAATCCGAGCAGCCCGGCGCCTACGGTGTTCCATACGCCCACGGCGACGAAGCACAGGATCGCCCACTTGTACGTTTGGACCCACGGTGCGGCCTGCGTCTTGCGATAGGTTTGCCACCCTTCGAGGCCGATGAGCGCGAGCGGTACGACTTCGAAGGCCGAGAACACCGAGCCCACCGCGATGACGGCCGTCGATGCGCCGGTGAAGTACAGGTGGTGCAAGGTGCCCAGAATGCCGCCGAACAGGAATACGATCGTCTCGAGCACGATGGCGCGGTTGGCCGTTTCGATGCGGATGAGGCCCAGTCTGGAGAAGATCAGCGCGATGACGGCGGTTGCGAACACTTCGAAGAAGCCTTCGACCCACAGGTGCACGAGCCACCATCTCCAGTACTCGATCATCGAGTAATGCGTGTGTTGGCCCCAGGCGAGCGAAGTCGAATAAAAGGCACCGATGCAAGCCGCCGACAGGAACACCATGCCGATGAGTCCGCGCCCGTTCGTTTCGCGGTTCTTCAGCGCGGGCATCAATGCACGTCCCATCAGCACGAGCCAGAACAGCAGGCCGACGAACAGCAGGATCTGCCAGACGCGGCCCATGCTCGTGTAGGCGAGCCCCTGATTGCCGATCCAGAAGCTGTAATCGGTGCCGCGATGCTGTAGCGTGCCGAGCCAGCCGCAGACGGTCGACCCCACTACGATCACGAGCAGCGCGTAAAACAGCACGTCGACGCCGAGCTTTTGCAGCTTCGGTTCGTGCCCTGAGAGCAGCGGAGAGATGTATAAGCCCGTTGCAAGCCAGGCGGTGGCGATCCAAAGCACGCCGAACTGTGTATGGATGGTGCGGCTCGCGACCCATGGCAATACGTTTGCAAGCGGCAGCCCGAAGAAGCTGTGGCCTTCCACCGCATAGTGGGCGGTGATCGCGCCCATGCCGACTTGCGTCAACAGCAAGCCGATGACGACATAGAAGTATTTCTTCGTTGCCTTCATCGACGGCGTGGGTTTGACGTTGAAGAGCGGATCCTTGGCGGGGGCCGCCAAAGACGCTTCGCCTTCGTTATGTGCCGAGTGGTACCAGATCATGCCGGCGATGCCCGCGAGCAGCAGGATCACACTGGCGACGGACCACATGCCGTTGGCAACGGTCGGGTTGTTGTCGACGAGCGGCTCGTGTGGCCAATTGTTCGTGTAGGTGATTCCCGTTTGTCCGGGGCGATCGGTGGTGGCCGACCAGGCCGACCAGAAGAAGAACGAGGCAAGCGCCGCCCGATCGTCGGCACGTCTGACGGAAGCGGCATTCATCGCGTATTGATCGCGTAGCGCATCGAGCGACGGGTCGTCGCCGAACAACGCTTCGTAGTGCGCCGCGACGTCGCGCACGGCGCTCGCGCGCTCGTTGCTCAGCGTGAGGCGGCCCGTCGAAGCGTCGTAGCGATTCGCGCGCATTTCGCGCTTCAGGCGTGCGTCGAGCGTTCCCTGCCGATCGTCCGTCAGCGCGGCATAGGGTTGCTCGAACTGCAGCTTAGCCCAGTTCTCGCGCAACTGCAGCGCTTCGCGATGGAGCCAGTCGGCCGACCAGTCGGGCGCCACGTAGCTGCCGTGGCCCCAGACGGTGCCGAGTTGCTGTCCTCCGGCCGCGAGCCATACTTGCTGGCCGCGCTTGATTTGATCGCCGGTGAACAGCACTTGACCGCTCTGATCGACAACCGCGCTCGGAATCGGCGGGGCGGCCAGATAGATCTCTTTTCCGAGCCAAAGCAAGGCGGCGAACGATAGCAGGCAGACCAGGCCCAACCATCTCCATAAGCGTCGTGTCGATTGCATATCCTCTCTCCTGGAGGGTGAAGTGCAGGGATGCCATTGCCTGCGGGTCGATCCGTTTGCAGTGGCTGAAAGATGTATTCGAAATACATGTTAACGGGCATCATAGAGTCGCCTTTTGATCTAGGTAAAGGTTCGTGTCGGTCGGTAAGCGGGTGGTCTGCACGTTCGCCATCCGGGAACGTCGATGTTTGCGGGGGTGCGCGGGGTGTCGCGTTATTTCGCCGCAGGTACCGGTGTGCAGGCGATGAAGTGGCCTGGAGCGGGCCGCGTCCGGGCGCTGGAACGCGTCGTTTTGGAGGGGAGGCTGGAGTGTGAGCAAAGCCCCCGTTGTCGGGGGCTCAATGTCGGTGTCGCCCGTGGAACGCCGGGCGCTGTGAACGCCGAGTGGGTTTACAGCTCGATACGCGTGCCCAGCAAAACGAGGAACTGCCTCAACCATTCGGGATGCGCGGGCCACGCCGGTGCCGTGACGAACGGCGTGTCGGTGACGGCCGCATCCACAGGAATATCGGCGTACTCGCCGCCGGCCAGCCGAACCTCGGGCGAGCAGGCCGGATAGGCCGAAATGCGCTTGCCCCGAATGACGTCGGCCGCCGCCAGCAGTTGCGCCGCGTGGCAAATCGCCGCAATCGGCTTTTTATCGTTCGCGAACTGCTGCACGAGCGATATCACCTTCCGATCGAGCCGCAAGTACTCGGGTGCGCGACCGCCCGCGATCGCGAGCGCGTCGTATCCATGCGCATCGATTTCGTCGAACGATGCGTTGAGCGTGAACTGATGCCCGGGTTTCTCGGTATAGGTCTGATCGCCTTCGAAGTCATGGATCGCCGTTTTCACTTTGTCCCCGGCCTTCTTGCCGGGGCATACGGCGTGCACGGTATGCCCGACGGCTTGCAGTGCCTGAAATGGCACCATCGTTTCGTAGTCCTCTGCAAAATCGCCGGTCAAAAAGAGAATCTTCTTCGCTGCCATGGCTTTCTCCTGTCGGTACCTACGTTGGGACGGAACGAGCACGGCAAAGTGTACTCCGGCTCATCGACGCAGCGGCGGCAGCAGCGCACGTATCCTCGAGTACTTGCCCGCGACAGAAAATGTAATTATTATGGTTACATTATTTGGGGGCGCGGACGCCGGACCGGGAGTGAAAGCGGGAAATGAATACGAGCAGCCGTTTCGCTTACGCCGTTCACGTACTGGCGTTGCTGTCGCTGCAAGAGGGCGTGCCGCTTTCGTCGGAGATCATTGCGGGCAGCGTGAACACGAATCCGGCGTTGATCCGGCGCCTGCTTTCCATGCTGGCCGCAGCCGGGCTGACCACGGCGCAATTGGGGGCGGGCGGCGGTGCGCTGCTCGCTCGCGAGCCGAAGGACATCGCATTGGTCGATGTCTACCGCGCTGTCGATGACGGCAAGTTGATCGGCTTGCATCGGGATACGCCGAATCCCGACTGCATGGTCGGCAGACACATTCAAGCGGTGCTCGTCGAAGTCGTCGACGCCGCCGAGCGGGCTCTCGAAGCATCGCTTGCTTCGCGCACGCTGGCGGATGTCACGGCTGGCGTGCTGTCGGCGCACCGAAAGGAAGAACAAAAACGGCGGCGGGGGTAATGCAGTCGAGCCGACGTCAGTCGGCCATCGATAAAGCACGAATCGGGCGGGGATCGCACCCTGCCGTTTTTTTCCGGTAATGTGTAACCAATGCAGTTACTAATCAGGAGAGCAACGATGCAAAAGAATCTGAAGATCGCACTTTTTGGCGCAACGGGCATGATCGGCTCGCGAATCGCTGCCGAAGCGGCACGGCGCGGCCACGAGGTCAGCGCGTTTGCGCGACATCCCGAACGTGTGCAGGATGCCGCGCACATCACGGCGCGTCAGGGCGATGTTTTCGATGTGCAGGCGATGACGGCCGCGGTTGCGGGCCACGACGTAATCGCAAGCGCGTATGCACCGCCGCACGACGATGCAGGCAAGGTTGTCGATGCCGCGCGGGCGCTGGTGGCGATCGCTCGGGCGGCAGGCATCAAGCGGATCGTAGCCGTGGGCGGCGCGGGCTCGCTCGAAGTGGCGCCTGGCAAGCAGCTCGTCGATGCGGACGGATTTCCCCCGCAGTACAAGGCCTATGCACTCGCGCATCGCGACGCGCTCGGGTTTTACCGGACGGCGACCGATATCGACTGGACCTTTTTCGCACCGGCGGCCATCATCGCGCCGGGCGAGCGCAAGGGCACGTTCCGGGTTGGCACGGACAAGCTCATTGCGGACGAGAACGGCAACAGCACGATTTCGGCCGAGGACTACGCCATTGCGTTCGTCGACGAAATCGAGGACGCACGGCTTGCGCGGCAGCTCGCGACGGTGGCCTACTAAGCGGGCGAGGACGTAAGCGCAGGGAAAGCCGCGATACGGATCACCGTCTTTTGCTGAAAAGCGTAGAATGCGGCCCGCGTAGGCGGGGGTGTGCCCCGGCCTGCGCGAACCCTATTCTTTTCCGGCATTCGATCGTGAACCAACCTCGCAAGAAGCTCGACCCGACCGTGCGCGTCGCGGTGTTGATCGTCGTCGCCGTGCTGATCGTGATCGGCACGCTTTTCTATAACGCGATACGGGGCAAACTCGAGTACGACCGCGAGCGGCGTGCGACGCAAGATGTCCCGGCATCGGCCGCGGTACGCGCAGGCTCCGCCGCGGTTCCCGCCTCGCAGTAATCCGCGCGGAACGAAACGCTTTCAGTCTTCCGACAACAGAATCGTCCGCGCGTCCTTGCGGATCAGAAACGATGCGGCAAGCATCTGTTTCGCTTGCAACGCAAGCATCTTGAGTTCTTGCACGAAATCGTTCGCATGCTGGCCCGAGCGTTCGGCGTCGGTCACCATGGCATCGAGCTCACGCGTGAGCTGCTTCGTCGTTTCCGCTGGCTCGGCACTGGGCGCATCGGCCGCATGCGCGTTGGCAAGATTTTCCCGTACGACCGAGAGCGTGCGCTGCAGCGCCAGCGGGCGCTCCGATTCCTTGTCCGCAACGCCGCGTATGAGCGGCACGGCTGCCGTGATTTGCGCGGCCAGCGCATGGGCTTGCACGAGCAGATCGTTGAGTTCGGGCACGAACTTGCGATGGGCTTCCGGCTCGATCAGCATGCGCCGCAACGCTTGCGCCAAGTTGGCAAACGCGATGTGCGCGTTCTTGCGCGCAAGCCGATAACGAAAATCGCGGTCGGCCGGCGCGCCGCGCTCCGCTGCGACGGCGGCGTTCGTGCCGGCCGCCGCGGCTCCCGCTGGCTCGCCTGGCTGGCCGCCCCACCACCAAGCCGCCTCGAGATGTTGACGCGAAGTGGCGAGCAACTCCGTCACGAGCTTGCCTATGTCGCGATACTCCCAGTATGGAAACAAGCGACTCGCCGCGATCGCCAGCGCGCAGCCGACGACGGTATCGATCGCGCGCTCGCCGATGATATGCAGGCTGCCCGGCGCCAGCAGATGAAAGAGCAGCAGCACATACGCGGACGTGAATACGACGCTCGCCGTGTAATTGAAAAGCAGCAGGCTGTAGCTCATGACCATCGACGCAAACATTACCGCGAGCAGTACGTGCGGCGAGTGGACCAGCAAGATCAGCGCGATGCTGACCGCGCAGCCGATGGCCGTACCGACGATACGCTGCTGATTGCGCTGCTTCGTGAGCGAATAGCCGGGCTTCATGATGATCAGTGTGGTCATCACGATCCAGTAGGCGTTCGTGAGCGGCAGCACCCGGCCCAGCGCGAAGCCCAGGGCGACGGCGATCGTCACGCGCAAGGCATGGCGAAAGCTCGGCGAGGCCATCGTCAGGTTCGAGAAGATCTGCCGCAGCGGTACGCGCCTGCCGGAGAGAAAACGCGTCAGGCTCGGATCGAGGCGCAGTTCGGTGCGAACCGTCGGCGAATCGTCCGCGAGGCTTTTTTTCATCTTGTCGATGAGCCGGATGCCGCTCCAGATGCGCCTGAACGAAGCCGATGCGGCCGCGTAGGCCTCCGCCTTGCGCTGCGCCTGGCCTTCCTTGCGCTGCAACTCGAGTTCGTATTCGATCGCCCGCAGCTCGGCCTTCACGCTGATGCGCGATTCGGAAACGCGATTTTGCAGCACGGCAAGGCCGATCTCGTCGAGATCGAACGCCGCTTTGCGGATCAGATCGCGGTAGAACAGCATGAGGTCGGCGTTGCCGAAAGTGCGGCGCAATAGCGGGTAGTCGGTATGCGCGCCGACGAAGAGTTCATGCAGATCGACGACGTTGATGAATAGATTGAAAAGCGTGACGCGCCTTCTGTCGAGCTTGCCGCGGCGCAGCTTCGGCAGGTTGCGCAGCACGATGGCACGCGCGGCGTCCTGGAGCTCGACGGCCGCGATCTGCTTTTCGACGAGATTGCTGTAGCAGACGTCGAGATCGGCATCGACATCGTAGAACGCGGCGCGCGCGAGCAGGTATTCGGCACAGGCGAAGACGCTTTCGGCGAGCGCCTGCTTTTCGACCCGATACGCCTGCCATTGCAGCACGAGGGTGGCCCAGTACGTGTACCAGAGGCCGCCCGCGAGAATCCAGGCGGCATTGGTCAGTGCCGCGAGCGGGCTCAAGTGCTCTTCGAGCGTGACGACCATCATGAAAAGCGTCGCGAAGCCGATCTGCGGCCAGCGATTGCCATAAGCGACGGTCAGCGATAGCGCGAACGTGAGCGCGGCGACAGTGGCCCCGAGCGCGAAGACGTTGAACGTGGCGAGCCCCGTTGCGAGCGCGGCAACGAAGCCGAGCACGCTGCAGGTCAACATCTCGTTGTGCTTGTACTTGAGCGGCCCGGGCATGTCGACGACGCAGGCCCCGAGCGCACCCGTCGCGATGGTGAAGCCGAGCTCGGTATTGCGAAAGACGATCAGGCAAAGCACGGCGGGCAGCGAGACGCCGATCGCCATGCGCAGTCCACCGAAGAAATACTGACTGTAGAGGAACTTCTTGATTTCTATCGAATATCGCATCGATGTGGGAGCTGGCAGCGGATGAGCCGATTACCGGACGTTGGAGCTTGAGCCCGCGTCGAGTCTAACGTATTTGGCTGCGCGCCCGCCACTGGAAACGGCCGCGACGGTACCTGCGCGGTTCCCGCTTGCGGTGAAAGAGGCGAGGCGGCGCTCGCGTTTGCTATCCTCATGCTTTGCGCCGAAACGCGCCTTTAAGCGCTGTCCGTACGCGTTCGAAAAACGCGTACCGCCGGCTTCGCGGGGTCCATGCTTCAGCTCCTTTATTCCAATCGCTACGAGACGCTTGTCGACGCACTCAGCGAAGACCTCTCGGCCATGCCGGCCGATCCCTGGTCCAGCGAGGAACTCATCGTGCCGAGCGCCGCCGTACGCCGGCATATCGAACTCGAGCTCGCCAGGCGGCGCGGGATCTGCGCGAACGTCAATTTCAGCTATCTGGCCCAGTGGCTATGGATGCAGATCGGCCGCGCGATGGATGTGCCCGTGCATTCGCCGCTTGCGGTGGAGCGGTTGCAATGGCGCTGTTATCGGCTCTTCGGCGCGCGCGAGGGCAAGCTCGCGCAGGCGTGGCGAGCGTCGCCACGGCTTGCCGCATATCTCGCGGGGGCCGACGAGCCCATGCGCTATGAACTTGCACGCCGGGTCGCGACGCTATTCGATCATTACCTCACGTATCGCCCCGAGTGGCTCGCGCGTTGGCAGCGCGCCCAGTCCATCTTCGATGCCGACGCGCCTGCCCTCGCGGGCAGCCTGGCCGGCTCGTTGCGCGAGGACGAGAGTTGGCAGGCGGCACTTTGGCGGGCGGTGCTGGCCGAGCTTGCCGGCACGGACGACCCTCGCGCGCTCGAGCAGGCATCGCCGCCCGCGCATCGTTTTCTGGAAGTGGCGCGCAAGCTCGATCTCGACGCGGTCATGCGCGCACGCTGGCCGGCCTCGGTCAGCGTGGTCGCGCTGCCGACCATCGCGCCGCTTCATATCGCGTTGCTGCGCGAGCTGTCGCACTGGATCGACGTGCGGCTTTACGTAGTGAACCCGTGCCGCCAGTTCTGGTTCGACATCGTGAGCGAAGGCAGGGCGTTCGCGCTCGAAGCGGCAGGCACGCTCGATTTTCACGAAGTCGGCCATCCTCTGCTGGCGGAGTGGGGACGGCAAACGCAGGCGCAACTGCACTTGCTGCACGAGTTGACCGAAGGCGCGGCATCGGCGGAAGCGACCCGGTTCGTCCCGAATCCGCAGGCGAGTTGGCTCGCGAAGCTGCAAAATGCCATGCTCGATCTCGTGCCGGAGACGTCCGAGCCGCCCCCCGAGCGCGGCATCGAAGTGCACGTGTGCCACAGTCTCTCGCGCCAGCTCGAGGTGCTGCACGACCGGCTGCTGGACTGGTTCAACGCCGGTCGCGATACACCGGGCGGCAACGGCGCCTCGGCGGAGCTCGAGCCGGCCGACGTGCTCGTTGCGTGCCCCGATCTGGTCGCCGCCGCACCGCTCATCGACGCCGTGTTCGGTACCGCGCCCGCTGACGAGCGCCGCCGCATTCCTTATCGCATCACGGGCCTGCCGGCGTCGCAGGCCAACCCGGTCGCGCGTGTGCTGCTCGATTGGCTGGCGCGTGCCGATCGAAACGTGACGGCGCCGGAGCTCGTCGAGTGGTTACGCGTCGACGCGCTCGCCGCGCGATACCGCATCGATGCGGGGGCGCTCGACACGGCGCAGGCCTGGCTTGCGGCGGCCGGCGCACGCCGCGGGCTTGCGCCGGCCATGCCGACGGATCCCGATGTGCCACCGGAACGCCATACGTTCGCCGATGCGCTCATGCGGTTGTTCCTCGGCTACGCGATGCCGGATGGCGGCGAGCCCGTCGATGCCTGGTTGCCGGTACCCGGCGCGGCGGGTGCCGAAGCGGAGTTGCTCGGCCGACTCGCGCGTTTCGTCGACGATATCGAGCAGTTCATCGCGCGCGCGTCCGAGGCCGGCAGCTGCGAAGCCTGGACTGCGCTGCTCGAGCAGGCATTGCAGCGCTTTTTCGATGCGGGGCCGGGGTTTTCCGATTCGATTGCCGCCGTGCGCGATGCCGTCGATGCGACGCTCGATGCGATGCGCGAAAGCGCCGGCGACGCACGCATACCCGCGGACGTCGTGCGCGCGGCGCTCAGCGCGGCGCTCGACGACGGGGCGTACGGTGGCGTGCCCGCGGGCGGCGTGACGTTTTCGTCGCTGACGAGCCTGCGCGGGTTGCCTTACCGCGTCATCTGCCTGATCGGCATGGACGACGGCGTGCTGCCTTCCCACTCGCGTGCCGACGAGTTCGACCTGATGGCCGCGCGCCCAGCGTTGGGCGACCGGCAGCGGCGCGCCGACGAACGCAATCTGTTTCTCGATCTATTGCAGGCGGCGCGCGAGCGGTTCGTCATCACCTATACCGGCCGCAGCATTCGCGATAACGCGCCGCTGCCGCCGGCCGCGCTCGTCGACGAGCTGCTCGATCATCTGGCGCGCGTGCAGGCCGGCGCCGATGCCACCCCTGCGCAGACGCAGGCCGCGCGCGATACATTCATCGTCGAGCATCCGTTGCAACCGTTCTCGCGGGCATACTTCGAGCCAGCGACGGGCTTGTTCACCTACGATCGCGAGCGTGCGCAACTGGCCGAGCGGCTCGCGGCCGGCGAGGCCGCACCGGTGCGGCCATTCTTCTCTACGCCGCTGGCGCCCGAGTCCCTCGGACCGATCGCGTTCGCCGACTTCGCGCGGTTCTGGCGGCACCCGGCGCGCGAGTTGCTGCGCGAGCGGCTCGGCATCGTGCTCGAAGCCGCCGACGGCGAGCTTGGCGACACCGAGCCGTTCGAACTCGATTACGCGGCCCGCGATGCGCTCGCCGAGCGTTTGCTGCCGCGCCTCATCGCACACGGCGACGACGCCATGCGCGCGCGCGCGACGCGTATCGCCGAGGCGAGTCCCGAGTTGCCGGTGGGCGCCACGGGAGACGTCATGAAGCACCGCGAGCTTGCGGCGTTGACACGTCTGGCCGGCGATGTGCGCGCGCAACTGGCCGTTGGCGCGGCGCGCTTGTCGTTCGTCGTGGAGGTGACGCCGCGCTGGCCCGACACCCACGGTGTTGCGGTTTTCGGCGAGCACGATGCGGCGCTCGCGCATGGGCTCGGCGACGCTGGACCTCTCGAGTTGCATGGCGTGCTCGAGAACGTGACGAGCAATGGGCTCGTGCTCTACCGTTATGCGCGCCCCGGTGCGCGCGATTACCTCGGCGCGTGGCTCGCGCATCTGGTGTATTGCGCGGCACAGCCCGAGGGGCCCCGCCGCACGACGTGGCAAGGCCTCGGCGAGCGCTTTTCCTTCGCGCCCGTGGCGGCGCCGCACGAGATGCTCGCGCCGCTCGTGGCCCTCTTTGCCGCGGGGCGCCGCGCGCCGCTGCGCTTCTTTCCGAAGAGCGCGTGGGCGAGGATGACGGGCAGCGAGGCACAAGCGCTCGGCGTCTGGATCAGCGATCGCGTACGCGGAGAATCGGACGATCCCGCACTCGAGATCGCCTGGCGCGGTACGGCATTGACGCTCGACGAGCCGTTCGCCGCACTCGCGCGTCTCGTGTTCGAGCCGCTCTTGAAGCACCTCGAAGGGGTCGCGGCATGAGCGGCGCATCGGTAGTAGCCGCTCCCGTCTTGTCGCCGCCCGCCGAGCTCGACGTCTTCACGTGCCCGCTCAGCGGCATCAATCAAATCGAAGCGTCGGCCGGTACCGGGAAGACCTGGAATATTTGCGCGCTCTATGTACGGCTTTTGCTCGAACGCGACTTGAACGCCGACCAGATTCTGGTCGTCACGTTCACGAAGGCGGCGACAGCCGAATTGCACGAGCGCATCCGGACACGTTTGGCCGAACTGGCACGCGCAATCGAAACGGGCGAACCGGGCGGCGACGCGTTCGTCGCTCGCCTTTTCGAGACAGTGTTGGCCGATGCGGACGCAGCCGCGCTCGAGCAGGCCGGCAGGCGCATTCGGCGCGCGCTGTCCACTTTCGATCAGGCCGCCATCCATACGATTCACGCGTTTTGCCAGCGCGCATTGCAAGAGGCGCCATTCGCGGCCGCGATGCCGTTCGCACTCGAACTGGAAGGCGACGATACCGGACTGCGATTCGAACTGGCGGCCCGGTTCTGGCGCACGCGCGTCGAGCCCGTCGCCGCGGCGCATCCGGCGTTCGCCGCGTGGCTCGTCGCGCATGGCGCGGGTCCGCAGGTGCTCGATGCACAGCTCACGCGGCGGCTCAAGAAGCCGCTCGCGATCATGCGGTTCGGCCCGCTCGGCGGCTCCACGGCCTCGACGGACGCGGCCGCCGACGCCGACGAGCGGCGGATGCAAGCCCACTTCGACGAGGCATGCACGCTATGGAGCGGGGAGCGCGAGCGCATCGTGCAACTGCTCGAGGACGCGCAAGCCGCGCTCTCCCGCACGACACACAAGCCCGAGGCGGTGGCGGCCGCGCTCGACGCATGGGCTCGCTATTTCGTGGAGGGCGACTGCCATGCGGCGCCACCGCGTGCCGCGTTGAAGCTGACGGCGTCCGCGCTCGAGAAAGCGACGAAGGCCAAGTTCGTCGCCCCGACCCATCCGTTCTTCGCGCTGGCCGACGCGCTTGCGGCCGCCGTCGATGCCGCCGAGGCAGCCCATCGCCGGCGTTGGCTCGCACTCGTCGCCGAATGGCTCGAGACGGGGCCGGCCACGCTCGCCGCGGCCAAGCGCTCGCGGCGCGTCGTCTCGTTCGACGACCTGCTGTCGAATCTGCACGATGCGCTCGTCGCTCACCCCTGGCTGGCGCAGGTGTTGCGCGCGCGCTATCCGGCCGCACTGATCGACGAATTCCAGGATACCGATCCGCTGCAGTTCGCCATCTTCGAGCGAATTTTCGCGCGCGGTCCGAGCGGGCCGGCGCCGGTCTTTCTGGTCGGCGATCCGAAGCAGGCGATCTATAGTTTTCGCGCGGCCGATCTGCATACCTACCTTGCCGCGCGCGCCGCGGCGAGCTCGCGCTACACGCTGGCGGTCAATCAGCGCTCCACGGCGCCGCTCGTCGATGCCTGCAACCGCATCTTCAGCGCGAATCCGCGCGCGTTCGTGCTCGACGGGCTCGACTATCTGCCTGTGCGAGCCGGCAAGCGCGAACGTGCGCCGCTCGTCGACGGTGCCGCCACGGGCGAGGTCGACGCGTTGCGCTTATGGATGCTGCCGTCCGGCGAGGCGACGCTCATCAAGCGCGACGCGCAACGGCAGGCGGCCGAGGCGAGCGCGGCCGAGATCGCACGGCTCTTGCGCGGTGCGCGCCAGGGATCGGTGACGCTCGGCGAGAGACCGCTCGCGCCGGCCGACATCGCGGTTCTCGTGCGCACGCACCGGCAGGGCAGCCTCGTCAAACGCGTGCTGGCCGGATGGGGTATCGGCAGCGTCGAGCTCGCGCAGGCGTCGGTTTTCGCGACGATCGATGCCGCGCAACTCGAACGCGTGCTGCTCGCGATCGACATGCCGGGCGATCTGCGTCGGCTGCGTGCGGCGCTGGCAGCCGATTGGTTCGGCCTCGACGCGGCCGCGCTGGCCTCGCTCGAAGCGCTGGCCGACGCGGCGACGGCAACCCATGCCGATGATGCGACGGCCTGGGCCGAGCGCTTTGCACGTTATCGATCGCTGTGGCACGAGCGTGGTTTCGCGACGATGTGGCGGACGCTGATGCGCGAACTCGGGGTTGGCCGGCGGCTCATCGCCGGCCGCGACGGCGAGCGCCGGCTGACCGACGTCAATCATCTGGCGGAGCTCGTTGCCGCGCAGACGGCGGTGCATCCCGGTATTGCGCCGACATTGCGCTGGCTGGCCGCGCAGCGGGACCAGGGTGGGGGAGACGATGCGCAACTGCGGCTGGAATCCGACCGCGATCTCGTGCAGATCGTGACGGTCCACAAGTCGAAAGGGCTGGAATACGCGCTCGTCTTCTGCCCGTTTCTCAATGACGGTGCGATGCAGCCGTCCTCGGGCGGCGGCTTGACCGACGCCTGCGAATACCATGAAGAGCAAACCGGTGGTACGGCGACGGTGCTGCACTTTGGCTGCGAGGGCGACGACCTCGAGCGCGCCGAGCTCGAGGCACGGCGCGAGGAAGCCGCGGAACGCGCCCGCCTGATCTACGTCGCGCTGACCCGCGCGGTGTACCGTTGCTACCTCGTCGCAGGGCCTTATCTGTCGTCGCGCTCGACGAAGGAATCGCGTCGTAGCGTACTCAATTGGTTCGTTGCCGGCGATGGTGAATGCGCAAGTTTCGACGATTGGTACCGGGAGCCGCCGGATGACACGGTCACGACTCAACGGTGGGAAGCACTGGCTCACGGACCCATTTCACTGGAACCGCTGCCGGTGCCTGCGGGGCGTGCGCCGCTCGAGCGCGAAAGCTCGCAAGGCCAGCGGTTCGCGGCTCGCACGAGCCGGAGGTTGGTGAACGAGACCTGGCGGATCGCGAGCTTCAGCTCGCTCGCGTCGGGGGTGTTGCACAGCATGCCAGGTCCCGTCGAAGACGAGCCGCGTCCGGACCACGATGCGCAGGCGGCCTTCGATGCCGGGATAGCCGCGTCGGACGCCGAGCCGGCTGAACCGTTTGCGGCGATCGTGGCGCGCCCGGCGGTTGCTGTCGCCGCTGACGACATTCTCGATTTTCCGCGCGGCGCGGCGGCCGGCGAGTGTCTGCACCGACTTTTCGAGTTGGCCGATTTCACTGCGCCGGCAAGCTGGCCGCAAGCGATCCAGCGCGCGCTCGCGGAACGCCCCGTGCCGGCCGATGCGCAAACGGCGCACCGGATGCCGGCAATGATGGCCCGCATGCTGACCGAGGTGGCGAGCCGGGAGCTCGCGCCGGGCCTGAGCCTCGCATCGCTCGACGCCGAACGCCGCTTCGTGGAATGGCCGTTTCTCTTTGCGTGTCCCTCGCTCGATCCATCGGTGCTGCGGCGCTTGCTCGTCGCACACGGATACCCCGACGTGGCGCTCGAAACCGGTTTGCTGACCGGCTTCGTCAAAGGATTCGTCGACATGATCGTCGAGCATGAAGGGCGTTACTGGATCATCGATTGGAAATCGAACCATCTCGGTGTCGAGCCCGACGATTACGGTGTGGCCTCGCTCGAGGCGGCAATGACGGCGCACGCTTACCATTTGCAGGCGCTGCTCTATACGGTCGCGCTGCATCGCTATCTGAAGACGCGCAAGCGAGGCTACGACTACGACGTGCACATCGGTGGCTACCTTTATGTGTTCTTGCGCGGTGTACGGGCCGGCTGGCATGACGGGGAGTTGCCGGCAGGCGTGTATCGGCGCTTGCCGGCGCGCGCGCTGATCGAAGCGCTCGACACGCTGTTCGGCGCGGGAGGAAACGCATGAGCGACCCCTTGCGCGCCCCGATCGCCGCACCGGCCGATTTCGCGACGGCGCTTGCCGTCGGTTTCGCACGCCGCATCGGCACGCTCGCCGAACGGCTCGGCGCGGACCCGTCGAGCGTCAGATGGGCGCGTCGCGCCGCATTCGCGGCAAGCCGCGCGACGCAGGCCGGCCATGTGTGTTTGCCGCTCGCGCGGCTGGCGCACCGATACGGCGCCACGCTTGCCGAAGTACGTGCCGCGCTCGCCGCGAGCCGTATCGTCTCGGATGGCGACGACGAGGCCGATGCGTTGAGGCCGCTCGTCGTCGATCGAGCCGCACGGCTTTATCTCGCCCGCTACTTCGATTACGAGCGCAGGCTCGGCGCTTCGATCGTGGCGCATGCGCGCCATTCCAATCCGCAACTCGACGAATCGGCGCTCGCCGCAAGCCTCACGCGTTACTTCGGTCCCGCCGGCGGCGACGAAATCGACTGGCAGCGCGCGGCGGCCGCGCTGGCGCTTGCGGGCCGCCTGACGGTGGTGAGCGGCGGCCCCGGCACGGGCAAGACGACGACCGTCGTCGGCATGCTCGCGTGTCTCGTCGATATGGATCCGACATTGTCGATTGCGCTCGCCGCGCCAACGGGCAAGGCGGCGCAGCGCATGCAGGAAGCGCTCGCGGCGCGCGCGGCCAGCTTGCCGCCCGGCATCGGCGAGCGGCTGCCCGCGCGTGCACAAACGCTGCATCGTTTGCTCGGTGTTGGGCAGGGTGTGCGGCCGCGTTATCGCCGCGACAACCCGTTGCCGTGCGATGTGCTCGTGGTCGACGAGGCGTCGATGATCGATGTGGCGATGGCCGCGCAGTTGTTCGACGCGCTCGCGCCGCAAACGCGCCTCATATTGCTCGGCGACAAGGATCAACTTGCGGCGGTCGAGGCGGGCGCGGTGTTCGCGGAGCTGAGCGCGGCGCCGGCGTTCAGCGAGGCGGGTATTGCGCGCATCGCTCGCGCGACCGGGGCGGATCTCGTGTCAGTGGGTCGGGCGCTGCCCGCGACGGGGCCGCAGGCGGCCGATGTCGCGGCGATGTCGACCGAGGCCGACGAGACGGCCGGGTCGCTCGACGACGATGCGTTTCTGTCGAGGGACGACGAGTTGGCGCTCGATTGGGCAGCGCCGTGGGAGCTTCCCGCGGACCCGTACCTGGACTACGAGATTCATGCCGCCGCTGCAAGAGCGGAGCCGGCTGACTCGACTCAGTCCGCCGCGGTCCGCGAGGCGGATGATGCGTTGCCGCCCGACGGGCCGCCGCTGGTCGATTGTGTTATCTGGCTCGAGCGCAATTACCGCTTCGGGCTCGATTCTCCCGTGGGACGTCTGTCGCTGGCGATCCGCCGCGGCGACGTCGCCGCGGCGCTTGCGTCGCTGTCGCCGGTCGAGGCCCCGAGCGGGAGGGCACCCGCCGCCGCGACGCTCGATGAGGATAGTGCAACGATACTCGCCGCACAGACGGTCGAGCGGCTCGCACAGGGTTTCGAGCGCTATATCGCGGCGCTCGGCCACGCGCTCGACGAGGCGAAACCGGACCCCGAGCCGCTTTTCGAAGCGCTCAACGCCTATCGCATCCTCTGTGCGACGCGCGTGGGCGCCCGCGGGGTGGATGCGCTCAATACGCTGATGGCAGCGCACGTACGGCGTGCCGCGCGCGTGCCGCTCGCGCCGGGTGCCGCATGGTTCGCCGGCCGTCCGATCATGATCGCGCGCAACGACTACGCGCTTGGCCTCTTCAACGGCGACATCGGCGTGACGCTGCCCGGCGAGGGCGGCGTGCTGCGCGTGTACTTCCGCACGGCCGACGGCGGTTTTCGTGCGGTATCGCCCGCGGCATTGCCGCCGTGCGACAGCGCGTTCGCCCTGACGGTGCATAAATCGCAGGGTTCCGAATTCGACGAGGCCGCGCTCGTGCTGCCGGCGTCCGCGAACCGCGTGCTGTCACGCGAACTCGTCTATACGGCGGTCACGCGTGCACGAGTGTCGGTACGCCTCGTCGGCGCGCGCGCGGTGCTGGCCGATGCGATCGCGATGGCCGGCGCCCGCGATTCGGGGCTCGCTGCGCGCATGGCCGAAGCGATGCGCACGAGGGATAACGGGTGAGGGCGGGGATGCGCGATGCGCCGCAACGGTTCGGCAGCCCCTGGCACCCGTGTCTTCGTGACGGGTTATGCCGTATGGACGGCTTGCGCCGATGCGCCTGTCCCGCTACCGTTGCATCATGACATTTCGCTATTCCGTATCGCCTGCCGAGGTCGAACTCACTGCCGTGCGCGCGCAAGGCGCGGGCGGCCAGAACGTCAACAAGGTGTCGAGCGCGATCCACCTGCGGTTCGATATTCGTGCCTCGTCACTGCCCGAGCCGATCAAGATGAGGCTCCTCGCGCTCGCCGATCACCGGATCACGCACGAAGGCGTCGTCATCATCAAGGCGCAGGAATACCGCACGCAGGAAATGAATCGCACGGCGGCGCTCGCGCGTCTGAACGAACTCATTGCGGCGGTCAGTCTGACACCCCGCGCTCGCATTCCCACGAAACCGACGCGCGCGGCGAAGCTGCGGCGGCTCGACAGCAAGGCGCGCCGGGGCGATATCAAGGCCGGGCGTGGACGCGTGACCGACTGAAACTGAAGGTGCGGGCCGCAAGGCGGAAAGCGCAGAGGCGACGATTGGCGTAGCTCTCGCGCCTACTGGCCGCGAGGCGGCTCCGGCATCGATGTATCGAGCAGGAAGTCCGCGCAGAATACGAGCCGGCGCGAATCGAACTCGACGGTGACGGCTGCCGTGTAGCAATCCTTGCCGTCGGTGAGGGAGAAATGAGGACCCATGACGGCCACCCGCCCCGGCGCCGCGAGGGCGCGCTTGAAGTAGGCACGGCGCGACCAGTTGCTACCGGCGTCGGGAAAGAGCGGCGAGAGTCGCTCGCTCTCGGGCGCCGGATCGCGCGTGATCGAAGGTTCATGCTGATTGCCGTACTCGTCGAGGAGAAATACGCGCTTGGCGAACGGCTGCGCCAACGTCTGATCGGCTGCCAGCGCAAGATTGCCCGCGCGCTCGTAGGCTCGCGCGCCCTCGAGTACCGCGTGCTCGAAGTGCCTCAGGTCGATTGCGCCGTGCGGCCGGCTGCCCTCGCGCGTGTGAAACCGCGCCCACATCGCTTCGACGAGCGCCGGTGCTTGCGCCGCGGCGACGCTCGGCGACGTATCGGGCTGCCCGAGCCAGAAACCCTGGATGAAATCGACGTCGGCCTCCATGAGCGTCATCAGTTCCTCGTCGGTTTCGACGCCTTCGCCCAGCACCATCGCGCCGGCGCGATGCAGCATCGTCACGAGCTGGGTCGCGAACTGAGGATCGGCGCCCGGCATGGCCATGCGCGCAACGAGCGAGCGATCGAGCTTGACGAGATCGGGCCGCACGCGCCAGATGCGGTCAAAGTTCGAAAAGCCGGTACCGAAATCGTCGATTGCAATCATCAGATCGCGTCTGCGCAGTGCCTCCACGGTGTGCTCGAAATGCGCTTCGTCGGCGGCCGGCTCCTCCAGCAACTCGATGACGATGCGTGAGTGAGGCAGTCCGAAATGCGCGCAAAGCTCGTCGACGTACGAGCTATAGGGCCACCCGGTCTTGAAAAGGCGCGGCAGCGCATTGACGAAGAGCCAGCCCTTGTCGAGCCCCGCCTCCGCGAAATTGGCGAAATGCACGCAGCGCGTGAGGCGCTCGAGTGCGAGGGCGACGGTCTTGCCGGGCGCGCGGGCAAAGACCGTTTCCGGGGCAATCGCCTCTCCGGCTGCGTTCGTGGCGCGCAACAGCGCCTCGAAGCCCACGACGCGTTTGTGCGTAATCGAGACGACCGGCTGGAATGCGCTGCGCAGTCGAATGCCGCGGTAATCGATGTACCAGCCCGTGTCGTCCCGGGCCAAAAGGGGTAGGACGTCCGTTAGGGTCATGACACGCTTCGACGCCATGGCGAGCGCCTGGCTGATGCGCGAGTGCGCGCTCGCGCCGCTTGGGCGACGTGCGAGCCGGCCGAACGGGTGATGCGCGCTTTTTCGCGGTGAAGGCACGGAGCGCTGAGAGCGGGAGTGCGAACCATGCCTGATCGTGATCATATGAAGGGAGCCCAGTGTAGCAAACGAACGCATGAGGCGATGGAGTTCAGCGTAAGTCGCTGCTGGGATCGCGTTATGTTCGATCGGGTACGGTGGCGCGGAACTTGCGCAGGCCGGGCTGGATTCGGCGTGCTGTGCCGAACGCAAGCCCGGCAAGGCTGTGGCGGGGGCGCGACGCAACGGCCCCGTGCTAGGGGCGTGCGCGCGATTGCTTTTGGCGGGTGCGGCGGGGTCTTGTCAGGCGAAAGAGCGACGGGGTCTCAGGTCTGCGCAGGGCGCCGGCCGAAGCCGGGAATGCGCTTGACCGCACCCGTGGCGAGGGCCGTTCCCACGAGCACGATCGCACAGCCGGCGAGCATCGCTGGCGAGACCGCTTCGTGAAGAAAGAGGGCGCCCCAGAGAATGCCGAAAACGGGGATGACGAACGTGACGGTCATGGCACGGGCGGGACCCGCCACGTTGAGCAAATGAAAATAGATGAAGTAGGCAACGCCGGTGCAAACGACGCCGAGGCTCAGCACGGCGCCCCAGGCGCTTGCCGAGACGGAGTGCGCGGGCCACGTGGCGATGGCGAACGGGATCAGCGCGAGGGTGGACCCGACCATGCTGCCCGTGGCGATGGCCATCGCATCGACGCCGGTCAGGCGGCGCTTCGTGTAGTTGGCGGCGATGCCGTAGAGGAGGGCTGCGCCCATGGCCGCGGCGGCTGCCAGCGCGGTCGCGAGCGGCGTGGGGCCCAGCGCGTCGTGACTCGAAGCGATCTGGTCCCAGACGAGCGTCACGACGCCCGCAAAACCGATAGCCATCCCGAGCGTACGCAGGACGGTCAGCCGGTCGCGCAGCCAGACGTAGGCGACGAGCGCGCCCCAAAGCGGCGTCGTCGCGTTGATGACGGAGGTCGTGCCGGCGGTCAGCGTGAGCTCGGCGAACGCAAAAAGACAGAACGGCGCGGCCGAATTGAGCACGCCCACGACGAACAGCGGCCATGCGCGCGCGCTCAATACGCGCAGCACCTCTTGCGGGGCGCCGCGCGCGACGGTCATGCCGAGCAGAAATAGGGCGCCGATCCCGACGCGCAAGGCCATGAGCGGCGCCACGCCGAATTCGGCGACGCCGACACGAATGAACAGGAACGACGCGCCCCAGACGGCGGCGAGGGCCAGAAGCTGCACGAGATGGCGGGGTTTCATCGAATGGAGCGCGCGTCGGCGCCTTCGGCAAGAGGACGAGCGGGCATGTTACCTCGGCGGTGGCGCCAGCGCCCGGCACAGCGAATGAGACAGCAAGCGGTACGGTTGAGCCAGCGGGATGGCGAGGCCGGTCAAAGGGGCCGAAGGGTGCAAAACGAAGGGGGCGCGAACACCCCCTTCGTTTATCCGGCCGGCAGACCGACTCGATAGGACCTTATTGACGCTGATAGATCTCCGCGCCGCTCTTCACGAATTCGACCGCTTTCACTTCCATGCCTTTTTTCAGTGCGGCCTCTTCGGAGACACCCTGCGCCGCCGCGAACTCGCGCACGTCCTGCGTGATCTTCATCGAGCAGAAGTGCGGGCCGCACATCGAGCAGAAGTGCGCCACCTTTGCCGAGTCCTTCGGCAATGTCTCGTCGTGGAATTCGCGCGCCTTGTCGGGATCGAGGCCGAGGTTGAACTGGTCTTCCCAGCGAAACTCGAAGCGCGCCTTCGAGAGCGCGTTGTCGCGCACCTGCGCGCCCGGATGACCCTTCGCCAGATCGGCCGCATGTGCCGCGAGCTTGTACGTGATGATGCCTTCTTTCACGTCGTCCTTGTTCGGCAGCCCGAGGTGCTCCTTCGGCGTCACGTAGCACAGCATCGCCGTGCCGAACCAGCCGATCATCGCGGCGCCGATGCCCGACGTGATGTGATCGTAGCCGGGGGCGATATCGGTCGTCAGCGGTCCGAGCGTATAGAACGGCGCCTCGTCGCACCATTGCAGCTGGAGATCCATGTTCTCCTTGATGAGCTGCATCGGCACGTGGCCCGGGCCTTCGATCATGACCTGCACGTCATGCTTCCAGGCGATTTGCGTGAGTTCGCCGAGCGTCTTCAGCTCGCCGAGCTGCGCTTCGTCGTTGGCGTCGTACACCGAGCCGGGGCGCAAGCCGTCGCCGAGCGAGAAGCTCACATCGTACGCCTTCATGATTTCGCAGATATCTTCGAAATGCTCGTAGAGGAAACTCTCCTTGTGATGCGCGAGGCACCACTTGGCCATGATCGATCCGCCGCGCGAGACGATACCCGTCATGCGGTTCGCCGTGAGCGGCACATAGCGCAGCAGCACGCCCGCATGAATCGTGAAATAGTCGACCCCTTGTTCGGCTTGCTCGATCAGCGTGTCGCGGAAGATTTCCCAGGTCAGGTCCTCGGCCTTGCCGTTGACCTTCTCCAGTGCCTGGTAAATCGGCACGGTGCCGATCGGCACGGGGCTGTTGCGCAGGATCCATTCGCGCGTTTCGTGAATGTGCTTGCCCGTCGAGAGATCCATGACGGTATCGCCGCCCCAGCGAATCGCCCACGTCATCTTGTCGACCTCTTCGCCGATCGAGGAAGTGACAGCCGAGTTGCCGATATTGGCGTTGATCTTCACGAGGAAGTTGCGCCCGATGATCATCGGTTCGCTCTCGGGGTGGTTGATGTTGGCGGGAATGATCGCCCGGCCACGCGCGACTTCCTCGCGCACGAACTCGGCCGTGATCTCGCGCGGCGCATCGGCGCCGAAGGCGGCGGCCCCAAATGCCTGGCCCGGGTGCTGACGGCCCATCATCTCGGCGAGCTTCGTGCCGGTCGGCCCGCTCGCGCGCAAGCTCTCGAGGTACTCGGCGCGCCGCTGATTCTCGCGAATCGCGATGAACTCCATTTCCGGCGTGATGATGCCGCGACGCGCGTAATGCATTTGGGTCACATTGGCGCCTGCCTTCGCGCGGCGAGGCGTGCGGTGAAGACCCGGAAAGCGTAGTTGCGCGGTGGCCGGATCGGCTGCGCGCTCGCGCCCGAACGCGCTCGTGAGCCCCGCAAGCGCTTCGGTGTCGCCGCGCGCCTCGATCCAGCGCTGCCGCAACGCAGGCAGGCCCTGGCGGATGTCGATCTCCGCCTGAGGGTCCGTATAAGGGCCCGAGGTGTCGTAGACGTAGATCGGCGGGTTCTTTTCGCCGCCGAACGCGCTTGGGGTATCCGACTGTGTGATTTCGCGCATCGGCACACGGATGTCCGGCTGCGAACCGTTCACGTAGATCTTGCGCGAGTTGGGCAACGGGGCGACGGCAGCCGCGTCGACGCGTGCTTCCGCTGAGATGAATTTCGGGTTGGCGTTCATGCAAATCTCCTGGCATAGGGTTGCTAAAGCAGGAGCAGGAGACGGAAGGGAGGTCGGGTGATCGAGGCGTCTGAAGGTCCAGCGCGGTCAAACCCGTACGCTTCCCTGCGCTGGCATTATCCAGATCAGGTTCAAAGGGTGTTTCTCACCCGCGCGCATTCTCGCATCGATGGATGCAACAACACGACGCAGGACCCCCGCGTTAGCACCGCAGAAGATACAACGGGACGGCGGGCTTGGCAACCGGGCGAAATCCGTGCCTGCGAGCCCTTCGCCCCGCGTCATTGTGCCCAAGCGCCGGCGCGGCGCGCGAAACACGTGACCGGGCATAATACGGGGACCTGTTCGGCGTGCGTTCGTTGGCCGCCGTTCGCCGCACAATCGATACTGGCCCGCAATCGCCGTTGCGCCTCTGATCACCTCTATGTCTTTCCCTGTAGCCTGCGAGGCCCGAGCCGTTCCTGCGCATTGTGCGCCGGCCGGCGCGATTGCCGGCGCGGCTTGCGCGCCGTCACCCATGCGAAGGGCGAGGCCGCCCAGATGAGGTTGCTTCGCTGGCTGCCGCGCTCCCGCGTCGGGCGCATCGGGCTTGCGCTCGCTGCGGTCTACCTCGCCTGGGGCTCCTCTTATCTCGCGCTGCATGTCGCGCTCGAGTCGTTTCCGCCGCTTTTGCTGTCCGGCCTGCGCAATCTTTTTGCCGGCATCGGCCTGTTCGTGTTCGCCGCGCGCCGCGCGAGCGCGTGGCCGACATTCGTGGAGGTCCGCAATGCGGGCATCGTCGGCACAATGCTCGTCGGCCTGTCCAGTGGGATGCTCACGTTCGGCATGAAGAGCGTGAGTACAGGCGCCGCCGCCGTCATCATCGCAACGGTGCCGCTTTTTGCCACTATCATCGCCGCGATCGCGGGGCGGCCCGTGGCACGGGGCGAGTGGGCCGCGATTGCGCTCGGGCTTGCCGGCATCGTCGTACTCAACCACGGCAACGCATCGAGCGCTCCGGCAAGCGGCAGCATCGTCATTCTCATGGCGGCGCTCGCCTGGGCCGGCGGTGCGCACCTGGCCAGCCGGCTCGCGCTGCCGGCCGATCTTTTTATGTCCACTGCGCTGCAGATCGGGCTCGGCGGCGCAATTTCGACGGCCGTGGCCTGGCTCGACGGCGAGCGCGTCGTCCAGGCCGGTTTTTCGGCGATCGCCGCCTTCGTCTATCTCATGCTGATTGCGACGATGCTCGCATACGTGGCCTATGGTTTCCTGATCCGCCACACGAGTCCCATCGTCGCGAGCAGTTGCATGTACGTGAACCCGATCGTGGCCGTGGCGCTCGGGGCCTTGATGCTTGGCGAGCCCGTCACCCGCTGGACAGTAATGGCGACGCTCGCCATTTTGCTGAGCGTCGCGCTCTCGTTCTGGTTCGATCGCCGCCGCGCGAGCTGACACGGTAATCTCGATCACCGTTGCGCGAAGGCCTGCGCTTGGCTGCCTGCGCGCACCTGCGCCCGGGCGTCGTCCGACTCGCCGCGCTAAACGTCGCAAGGTCCGCACCGGATATGGCGCCCTGGCATTCGTCTGTTGAATGCCGCGACGCTCACGCCCCGAGCGGCATACCGTTTGCTCCCTGAAAGTGCCAACACAACAAAAGGTAAATCAGGCGTGTTCCATTTCAGAGGTGCAACCATGAGGGTGATCAAAGGCATTGTCGCGTGCATTGGCGCGGCGCTCCTGCTGGCGGCGTGCGGCGGCGGCTCCGGCGACGTGGGCCAGGAACTTGGACTGCAAAATCCGCTGATGCATTTCATCAACGCATTCCCGGCGGGACCCAATCTCGATCTGCTCGTCAACGGCACGGCGCCGTCGGGGCAGACGAACGTTCCCTATAAGGGGGTAACCAATCTCACGAATGTCAACACCGGCAGCACCGTCGTGGCCTATACGGCGACGGGCACGATGTCGCCGCAGCTCGCATCGGGCACGTTCCCCGACGTCGCCAAAGGACACGAGTACACCGTCATTGCGCTACCGAGTACGAGCGGCTACGGCATAGGCCTGATCGACGATCCGTTCGACAAGGGCCTGCTGTCCTCCAAGGCGCGCGTGCGTTCGTTCAATGCGTCGGCAAACGCGTCGAATCTCGACATCTATATCGTCGCGCCCGGGACTCCGAGCGTCGTGGGCATGTCGCCGACGATGGCCGGCGTCTCGTACGGCAACGCCGTGCCGCCTTCGGGGCAGGATTCGAGCTATCTGTCGGGCGGCACATATATGGCCATCGTGACGACGGCGGGATCGAGCACGCCGATCTACGAGTCGGCGCCGTTCTCGCTCGGGAACAATGCGGACTGGCTGATCACCACCGTGCCCGCGAACACCTCGGTCAGCGCGCTGACGAACCAGCAGATTCATCTGCTCATCGCGCAGGCCGGCAATACATCGCAGCCGGCGATCGAATTGACGAATGCGTTGACAGGCCAGTGACGCGCGCGGCTGCGCGAGGACGGTTCCGCTTCGCGCAGCCCTAGCCGGCGGTTTTGCGCCCAGGGACATGGCGCGCCGCGGCGACGAGCGCGAACGCGAAGCCGGCCGCGCAGGTGCCGGTCCAGCCGAAGCGGCGCCAGGCCAGCGCGCTGGCCGCCGAACCGGTCGCGCCGCCGATGAAATAGCAGACCATGTACACGGTGTTGACCCGGCTGCGGGCATCGGCTTTGAGCGCATAGATGCGCGCCTGGTTCGAAATCTGCGCGGCCTGCACGCCGATATCGAGCACGATGACGCCGACGACCAGTCCGACGATGCTCGTCGCGGATAGACCGAAGACGACGAACGACAGCGCGACCAGCACGATCGAAAGCGAAATCACGGCGCGCGGCCCCCGCTTGTCGGCGAAACGGCCGGCGACAGGCGCCGCGAGCGCGCCGGCCGCGCCGACGATGCCGAAAAGACCCGCGGCCTGCGGGCCGAGATGAAACGGCGCGCGCGCGAGCAGCAGCGTCAGGACCGACCAGAACGCACTGAATGCAGCGAAGAGCGCGGCGCCCGTCAGCGATGCTTCGCGCAGCCCCGGGAGGTCGCGCGCAAGATGCCACATCGAGCCGAGCAGCTTGCCGTAAGACAGCGTGGAGGTCGGGCGGCTCTTCGGCAACCGCGCGATGACCACGGCAGCCAGCGCCAGCAGCGCGACTACCGAAGCCGCGAAGACCATCCGCCAGCCCAGATACTGAGCGATGAATCCCGCCGCGGTGCGCGCGAGCAAGATACCCAGCAAAAGGCCGCTCATGACCGTGCCGACCGCATGACCCCGTTCGGCCGGAGGCGCCAATTCCGCCGCGAACGGGACGGCCTGTTGCGCGATGGTGGCGAGCACGCCGATCGCGAAGCTCGCGACAGCCAGGATGGCGAGCGTCGGTGCGAGCGCGGCCACGCTGAGTGCGAGCATGAGGCCGGCGATCTGCATGAGGATCAGGCGCCGGCGATCGAAGCGGTCGCCGAGCGGCGCCAGCAGCAGCATGCCGGCCGCGTAACCGAGCTGAGTGGCCGCCGGCACCGCGCCGACCCACGCCGCCTCTTGCGCGTAGCTGGCGCGCAAATCGTCGAGCAGCGGCTGGTTGTAGTAGATGTTCGCGGCCGACACGCCGGCAATCGTCGCGAGCAGCATGAGCAGCCCGCGCGAATAGTGGCGCTCGGGCTCGTCGCGGGTCGAATCGGCTGAGGCGGACACGAGCGGGTTCAATCGATGAGCTTGCCGCTCGGTTCGTAAAACGGATAGGGACCCGCGCCCTCGTCGATATACGCGTGATGCGAGACGAGCCCCGCCGCGCGGGTGTACTGATGCAGTGCGAATGCGGCAGGTTCGAGCCGGAACGCCGACGGTGCGTTTTCCCGCAAGTCGAGCGCCACCTGATGTGCGGGAGAGGGCACCGACATGGCGATCGTACCCGCGAAGCGCGTGACGATCGGCCGATGCACATGCCCGCAGATCACACGCTCGATATTGTCGAAGCGGCGAATGATGTCGGCGAGCCGGGTACTCGAGGTTGGGTCGAGTCGCTGGCGATCCATGTGGTCGATACCCGAGAGGAACGGCGGATGGTGTAAAGCGACGACAACGGGCTGCGCACGCGCCGCTTCGAGCTGTGCTTCAAGCCATGCGAGGCGTGTCTCGTCAAGCATGCCGCCGCTTGCGCCGGGTGTCCTCGAGTCGAGCGCGACAAGCCGCAGCGGACCGACATCGACGGCGTACTGCAAGAACGTCTCCCCCGTGTGCAGATAGGCGTGATCGTCGAAGACCTCGCGCAGCGCCTCGGGTTCGTCGTGATTGCCGATCAGCAGGTAGTAGGGGATGGCGAGCGGCGCGAGCAGCGAGCGCAGGTGCCGATATTCCTCGACGGTGCCGAGGTCGACGAGATCGCCCGTGATCACGACGGCCTTCGGGCGCGGCGCCAGTGCGTTGAGCCGCTCGATCGTGCGCGCAAGCGCTGCGGCGGTATCGACGCGCCGATAGGCCAGCGCGCCGGGACGTTTGATGTGTAGATCGCTGATTTGAGCCAGCAGCATGACAATCCCGTGATAAAAAAATATTCGTACCGACGTGCTCAAGGCAGCGCGATGAGCCCGTCGGAGTTCAGTTCGATGCCGACGGCATCGCCGGGCGTGAGTGGGAAGCGGCCGCCCGCATCGATCACGAGCGCATCGGGCGCGGCGCCCGTCACGGTCACGCGGGTGCGTTCGCCGAGGAATGCAACCGTTTCGACGACGCCGCGCAGCGATGCCCGGTGGGGTGCCACGAGACGCGCATCCTCGGGGCGGAAGAACAGCTCGACCTCATCCGCATGAGTCGCGGCGGCTGGCGCACCGCCGCCGCTCGCGATCGATGCGGGCAGCACGATCGAACCGCCGAGGGTGTTCAGATGCCCGTCGTGGCGATGACCGGCGATCCGGTTGAGCGTGCCGACGAAGTGCGCGACGTGACGCGTCTCGGGACGGTAGTAGATATCGCGCGGCGTGCCCACTTGCTCGATGCGCCCGGCGCTCATGACGACGATGCGGTCGCCGAGTTCCATGGCTTCCGCCTGATCGTGCGTCACGTAGATCGTCGTCACGCCGAGACTGCGCAGCAGCGTATTCATTTCGCGACGCAACGTGTCGCGCAGCTTTGCATCGAGTGCCGTAAGCGGCTCGTCGAGCAACAACACGCGTGGTTCGCGCGCGAGCGCACGCGCCAGTGCGACGCGCTGACGCTGGCCGCCGGAGAGCTTGTCGATCGGCTTGTCGGCGTGCGCT
This sequence comes from Trinickia sp., assembly GCF_057351765.1. Lineage (NCBI taxonomy): Bacteria > Pseudomonadati > Pseudomonadota > Betaproteobacteria > Burkholderiales > Burkholderiaceae > Trinickia > Trinickia sp. The sequence goes on from NZ_JBMRBK010000041.1 coordinate 123,645, forward strand.
TCGAGCCGCATCATCGCGAGCAGTTCGTCCACGCGCCGGCGCGCGAGCGAGGGCTCCGTTCTGGCGATGCGCAACCCGTAGCCGACGTTTCCCCGCACATCGAGATTCGGAAACAGCGCATAGCTTTGAAAAACCATGCCGACTTGCCGGCGCTCGATCGGCAAATGGGTGACGTCGTCGTCACCGAACGCGACCGTGCCGCCCGCATCGGGGGTTTCGAGTCCGGCGACGATGCGCAGCGTCGTGGTTTTGCCGCAGCCGGACGGCCCCAGCAGCACGACGGTCTCGCCAGCCTCGATCGTGAGGTCGATCGGCTCGAGAACGCGCGTGAGGTTAAACGTTTTCGCACAGTGCGTCAGCGTGATCGGGATGGTAGTGAATTTCATCGCGGCGAACGAGAGGAGGGTTAGCGGCGCGCGCCGGCACGCTCGCGCAGCGCGCGCTGACCGGTCGCATCGAGGCCGAGCCACTGCATGGCGACGAGCAACGGCATCGTCATGAGAAAAAAGACGATCGTATAAGCGCTGCCGATTTCGATACGCAGCGAGGCGTAGGTGTCGGCGAGCCCGACGGGCAGCGTCTTCGTCAAGGGCGTGTGCAGCATCCACGTGAGGTTGAATTCGCCGATCGACAACGTGACGACGGCAAGCGCGCCGGCCACGATCCCCGGGCGCAGGTTCGGCAGCACGATGGTTGCGAAGCGCTGCCAGAACGTGGCGCCGAGACTGGCGGCGCCTTCTTCGAGGACGCGTAGATCGGCGCTCGCGGCGACCGCCGCGACGGCGCGCACCATGAACGGCAGCGTGAAGACGACATGGCCCGCGACGATGAATGCGGCGCTCGTGCGAAACGGCGCATAGCCACCATAGACGATGATGAGGGCAAGTGCCGAAGCAAGTCCGGGCAGCGCGACGGGCAAGACGAGCAGTTCCTCGACGATGCGCGCCGCGCGCGTTTTGCTGCGGGCGAGCGCATAAGCTGCCGGCACGCCGGTGAGCAGCGTGATGACAAGCGTGGCGGCTGCCACTTCGAGCGAGAGGAAGACCGACGCGTGATACTGCGCCCAGACCTGGGCGACCCAACGCAGCGTCAAGCCGCTCGAAATGCCCCGAAAGTAATTGACGGTCAAGCCGGCCATGATCGACATGACGACGGGCACCACGAGAAAGGCCGTGAGCGCAAGCGTGACGGCCCATTGGCCGAGCGCGAGCAGATGCCGCGCGCCGATGCGTCGTGCCGTGCCGCGCGTGCCGCGCTTCGTGTCCGTTTTCGTATCGACGAGTGCGCTCATGCGGGCCTCACGCGGTGGCCGCGACGGTCGAGCCCGTCAATCTGCGTGCGAGCGCGAGGACGAGCCACGTCACGAGGCCGAGCACGATGGATAACCCGGCCGCCGTCACCATGTTCGCGTTGAGCGTGAACTCGGTGTAAATCGTCATCGGCAGTACGTCGATGTCTGTCGCCAGCGTGAACGCCGTGCCGAACGCGCCCATTGCCGTCGCGAAGCAGATCGCGCCGGCGGCGATGAGCCCGGGCGCGAGACCCGGCAGTACCACATCGCGCGTAACCTGCCAGGACGACGCACCGAGCGAGCGCGCAGCCTCCTCGAGCGCCGGATCGAGCTTCGTCGCCGATGCCATCACGGTGACGATCACGCGCGGAATCGAAAAATAGAGATACCCGCAAAAAAGGCCGGCCATGGAGTATGCGAAGACCCATTTGTCGCCCGTGAGCTTTTCGGTGAGCGCGCCGATGAGCCCTTGGCGGCCGGCCAGCATGATGACCATGAAGCCCACGACGACACCCGGAAACGCGAGCGGAAAGGTGAGCAGCGCGACGAGCGTGCCTTTTCCGGCGAACGTGCGGCGCGCGAGCAGCAGGCCAGCGATGACCGACAGTACGAGCGTAGTGAGCGTGACGGCTGCCGACAGCGCGACGGTTGCGCCGAGACTGCCCATGTAGCGCGGGTTGGCGAGTAGGGCGCGATACGTTCCAAAGGCGTGCCCATTGGCGCTCACCTGGGCGAGCACACCCATTGGCAGCAGCCAGAAAGCAAGGAAGATCGCGAGCGCAGGGGCGACGAGCGCGATACGCCAGTGCAGAGGGAAAGTGATGTCTTGCATGTCGAAAGCCGCGGTGAAGCGGCGCCATACCGCCGCACGGGCGTCGCGAAGAGCGGTGCGGCGCCCGTGCCGGATTGCCTGTGCGCGTCAGGCGCGTTATCTCGTTTTCAAGTAATCCTGACCGAATTGCTGCTGCTTTTCCGCCATTTTCGCGAAGTCGACCGTTTTGGCGCGCGCGTATTCACTGGCCGGCAGGAATTTGGCGGCAGCCTCCTTGCTCATCGCGCTCGCGCGTACCGGGCGCAGGTAGGCGTTGGCCCAAAGCCGCTGGCCTTCGTCGGACAAGACGAAGTCGAGCACTTTCTTGCCGTTTGCCTCGTGCGGCGCACCTTTGACGAGACTCATGACATAGGGCACCGTGATCGTCCCTTCCTTCGGGATCACGAAAGCCACGTTCGCGTGGTCCTTGTATTCGGCGCGATAAGCGTCGAAGTCGTAGTCGATGAGGATCGGAATCTCGCCCGAGAGCACGCGGGCATAAGCCGTTTGCTTGGGCACGATCGGCGCATTCTTCTTGAGCTTCTCGAACCAATCCAGGCCCGGCTTGAAGTTATCGAGCGTGCCGCCCAACGCCTGATTGACCGCAACGGCGCCGGCATAGCCGACGAACGCGCTCGACGGATCCAGATAGCCGACCATGCCCTTGTATTCGGGCTTGAGCAGATCGGCCCACGATTGCGGCACCGGCTTGCCTTCGAGCGCATCCTTGTTGACGAAAAAGCCGAGCGTGCCCGAGTGGATGGCGAACCAATAGCCTTGCGGATCCTTCAGCCCCGCGGGGATGTCGTCCCAATGGGCGGGCTTGTAGGGCTGCACGACGCCCTTGTCCTTGGCCTGGAACGCCGACGATACGCCGAGATAGACGACATCGGCGACGGGGCTTTTCTGCTCCGCGATGAGCTGCGCGATCGCCTGGCCCGAGTTCTTGTTGTCCGACGGCACGGTGATGCCCGTCTTTTCCTTGATCGCCTTGAGCTGGCTGGCCCAATCGGCCCATTCGGGAGGGCAGTTGTAGCAGATCGCGGTCTCTTCGGCCTGCGCCGTGGCTGCGAACGACAGTCCGAAAACGCCGATGGCCGCGGCGCTCGCGACGGCGAACCTTGCGAGTCTTGCCCGGACGGAAGCGGGACGACATTTCACGTGAGGTCTCCTTGCATGCAAACAGAGGGAAGGACGAAACACGCGCCTCGCGTGTCAAGCGAAGCGCGTCGTTCGAACGGATGCGCTCGATGTACTGGACGTACTCGATGTGCCCGGTCAGACGGCGGGTCGCTCCGGCAAGGAGGAGCCGCCGGTACTCGACAGCGCGCCGATCGTTCCGCCCATGCGCACCGAGTGCGGGAGCTGCAGCGAGAGCGATTCGCCGTCGTCGGCCCCTTCGATGCGGGCCATGAGACGCCGCCAGGCCGTGCTGCCGATGTCGCGGTTTGGCGTGCAAACGCTTGCGAGCGGCGGCGCGAGCAGCTCGCCGATGGCGAGGCCGTCGAAGCCGATGATCGACATGTCGCCCGGCACCATGAACGAGGCGCGCCGCAGCCCGCGCATGACGACCATCGCGAGCAGGTCGTTGCTGCAAAAGAGCGCTGTGGGGCGCTGCGCCCCCGAGCTCAGATGGGCCAATACGGATGGCGCGAGCTCGTCGGCATTGAAATCGACTTCGAGCGCCGGTGCCGGCGTGAGTCCGGCACGCAGCATCGCCTCCTCGTAGCCCCGAAAGCGCAGCCGCGCCCGGTCCGACTCGGCGAGGGTGCCCGCCAGCATGACGATGCGTTCGTGGCCGTGTTCAATGAGCATGCTGACAGCGTCGAACGCCGCGCGGCGATTGTCGACCGATACCGACGGCCGTCTCACGGTGTCGTTGTGCATGAGCACGTAGCGCATGCCGTCGCGGTCGAGCTCGTCGAGCAGCGGGTGGGTATCCGCGTCGGCCACGGTGAGTACGAGCCCTTCCACGCGCTGCGCGAGCAGCGTCTCGATGGCATGGCGCTCGCGCGCGGCGTCGTACTGAGTGGTCATCAGCATGAGCCGGTAACCCTGGCTGGAGGCGAGATCGTCGATGCCCTGAAGGCATTGCGCGAACACAGGGTTCGCGACCGTAGGCAGAACGATCCCGACGAGGCGCGTGCGCTCGCCGCGTAACTGGCGACCGAGGGGGCTTGGCCGGAATTGCAGTGCCTCGATCGCCTCTCGAATTTTCGCCAATGTCACACGGTTGACCGTGTGCGGTGCGTTGATTGCACGCGACACCGTCGCGATCGAGAAGCCGGCGTAAGCGGCCACATCCTTGATGGTATGTTTCATCGCAGTGGGTACCGTCCCGGTAGAGCTGAGGGATGAAAACGTTTACGGTGCAACGATTATCCGAGCCGATTATGACTGACACGTGACGTTTTTGGTCACATTTTGATCGTAAAAAATGGAGGCTGCCGCTTGGCGCGGCCTTACCCGATGGGCATAATCGCTCGCGCTTCATGCGGGCGCCCGGCGGTCGAAGGCCCCGTTGCTCTATTTTCACCGTTTTGTCAGCAAAAAAGGAACCAACGCGTGACACTTGCCTTTCTGATTTTCCTGAGCGTCCTGCAGGGCGTCACCGAACTTTTTCCCGTCAGCAGCTTGGGACATACGCTGCTGGCGCCCGCGCTGATGGGCATGCACATCGATAAACACGCGCCGCAGCTGATTCCGTTTCTCGTTGCGCTGCACCTCGGCACGGCGCTCGCGCTGCTTTGGTACTTTCGCAAGCGCTGGGTAGCGCTGTTCGCGGGTTGGTTCGCCATGCTGGGCGGACGCCGCAACGACGAAGGGCACATGATGTGGGCGCTCATAATAGGCACGATTCCTGCGGGAATCGTCGGTCTGCTGCTCGAAAAGCGTCTGGAGCGGGTATTTCACGATCTGAGAATCGTGGCGGTGGCGTTGATCGTGAATGGACTGTTGCTTTGGGTGGGCGACCGGCTGCAGCGTGCCCGGGCGCACAGGCCGCCTGAAGCGCTGACGTATCGCCAGGCGTTTTTGGTCGGGCTCGCGCAAGTCGGGGCGCTCGTGCCCGGTTTTTCGCGCAGCGGCCTCACGATGATTGCGGGCAACGCGGCTGGGCTGACGGCCGAAAAGGCGGCGGAGTTTTCGTTCCTGCTCGGCACGCCGATCATTTTCGCCGCGGGGGTGTTGGAACTGCCGAAATTGTTTCATGCGCCCGGCCAGCTCGCCGACGCGGCGCTCGGAGGTGTCTTGACGGCCATCGCGGCCTATCTGAGCGTGCGGTTCCTGATGCGGTATTTCGAAGGCCGGGGGCGGCTTGCGGCGTTCGGTGTCTATTGTGTTCTTGCCGGCGCGGCATGCCTGATCTGGTTTTTGACGCATCCGCAGCCGGTTTGAGCGAAGGGGCGGGCGGGGCGGCCGACGGTGAACGGCGGCCCTGCGGCCGTTCGGTTATAATCTCGCCCCCGACGTAGGCACCGCTTGCGTCGCCGTACAATAACGGCTTCGCCTCCCCATAGTTCAACGGATAGAACACGGGTCTTCTAAACCTGAAATCGAGGTTCGATTCCTCGTGGGGGGGCCAAATATCATCCCAACGTTTCCCGTCGTCTACCAAAAAGCCTAGCCCGTCTCGAGACAGGTGTGCGCCGGGCGAATTCCTTCGAGGCGATCGCGAGCGCATGGCACGAGGCGAAACGTCAGCGACCTGCAGAGGCGCCTGGCGCTAAAATTCATGACGCTGATATTTGTACGCACGGGCGAATTGCGGCATGCGGAGTGGCGCGAGATCGACGAGGCCAAGGCGGAACGGCGCATTCCTGGCGAGAAAATGAAGATGCCGTCGCCGCACATCGTGCCGCGGTCGACGCAGGCACGCGGGCGATTCGTCAATTGCGCGAGCGCCGCCGGATGATGCAGTGGTGGTGGGGATTATCTGGAGCATCAAAGCATCGGCGCACGGTCGATGCGCGAGGATGAACGTGAATAGCGACTACATTGTCTTTGTCGATGAAAGCGGGGACCACAGCCTGACGTCGATCGATCCTGAATATCCGATTTTCGTGCTGTGCTTTTGCGTCATGAAGAAGGCCGACTACGCCGACACCGTGGTGCCGCGTCTCAAAAGGCTGAAATTCGAAACGTTCGGGCATGACTGTGTGGTACTGCATGAAATCGATATTCGGCGCAAGCGGGGATATTTCTCGCAGCTCAGCAGGGAGCCGCGGGAGGCGTTCATGGGCGCGCTGACGCAGGTCATCGTCGATACGCCGATGACAGTCGTCGCGGTGGTTATTGATAAGCGAAAGCACAAAGAGAAGTACATCAACCCATACAATCCGTACCACATTGGGATTCAGTTCGGACTCGAACGAGTGCGGCATTTTCTGCGCCTCAATGGCCAGCACGAATCGCTTACCCACGTGGTGTGCGAGGCGCGAGGTGCAAGAGAGGACGCCGATCTCGAATTGGCGTTTAGACGAGTTTGCGACGGCGGTAACAGCTCTAAGAAGCCCTTCAACTTCGACGTTGTGATTTGCGACAAGAAGGCTAACTCGGAGGGGCTGCAGTTGGCCGATTTGATGGCACGCCCGATCGGTCTGCATGTCCTCCGTCCCGACCAACCGAACCGCGCCTACGACGTACTGTCGGCGAAATTCTTCAATCCTGGGACGGTCGTTGCCGGGAACGGCTTAAAAGTATTCCCCTAGAAAAGCGAAAGGCCCCAAGGTAGTCCCTGGAGCCTAGCGCCGGCCGCGTAGTCGCAACCCATTTATGCTAACAAGTCTACTTCGTAGCGCCCGGGCGCGTCAAGCTGGCTAGACATCGCCGCCCAGGCCGCCCCACGCGGCTTTCTCACGTATGCAGCGCGACTTCCGCCGGATGCTAGTGGGAATGGGGAGAGCCTCTTCCGTACTGCGGATGCATGCGCGGAGCCGATGCTCATCGAGCTCGTCGACAACGTCCCACCGATAAAAGCCTCAGGGATTCAGTGGTCTGCAGTGCGATTCCCCCGAAAAGCCCGCCTCGTGCGGGCTTTTTGATTACCCATTTCGAATCGATCGAGATTCGGTACGAGAACCCGCAAATCGCCTATCACAGAGCCTAATTGAGATGGCTGGTAATTAAAAAAATCAGACGAAGAGAAGTGTAGTTGCGATTGGAATATTGAGATAACTCAAATCTATTGCCCGGTGCAGTCCCGTCCGTTAGAATCGATCGCCCATGCCAATCAGCATGATGAAAGGCGTGCGATACGCAATGCGGCACGAATATCGTCTTCGCGTCAGCGAGGAAATGAGAAATTTCGACGATGCAAATCGAAGTACATCTGGCATACATCGTCATCTATATATTTCAGCATTATTAGAAGTCAGTTTTTCATTCATTCCAGATCGACGGGCAATTGAGAATCGATGGTCGTTTGCTCGAATCGACTAAATAGTTGCCGAGGGCACAAGCGCATGCAGTCCAGAAAAATCCTGTTGTTATCCCGACCGAAGCATCGAATACGTGTTGTGCTGCTCGACGATCATCCAGTCGTCGCGCTCGGCGTCGAGACGTTTTTGCGAGGATACGCCGACTTCGAAATCGCACAGACCGTTTATTCGGCCGATGCGCTCTTTGCCGCGATCGAATCCGACACGTTCGACGTCGCCTTGGTCGACTTCTATCTGCCCGACGACCGTCTGGACGGCGCCGCGTTTATCCGTCGCCTGCGCGTTCTGGCTCCGTCGCTCGTCATCGTCGTGCTGTCGGCGGCGCGCAGCGCCGACGCCGAGTGCGTCTGCCATCGCGCCGGTGCCAACGCCTTTCTCGAAAAGGCCACGCCATTGCCGCTCATCGCGGATGCGGTACGCGAGGCGGTCGGCTCGCCGCGCAAGTTCTTTGCCGCGCGCGACGGGAGAATCGAGGCCATCGTGCCCATGCCGCGCGAAGATACGCTCTCATCGGCTGAGATGGAAGTACTGCGCTATATCGGCGAGGGGCTTTCCGTCTCCCAAACGGCCGAGCGCCTGCGCCGCAGCAAAAAAACAGTCAGCACGCACAAGCGCAGCGCCATGCGCAAGCTGCAAGTCGCCGACGATCTCAGTCTCGCGCTCTATCTCAAAGAGAAATTCCGCGCTTGAGCGCGGACCCAACGCATGAGCTCGGTCTTCGATGAATTGCGTCGCACGATGCGTCGCGCTTGGATTTGCCTCCTCGCTGTACTCACTGTACTCACTGTACTCACTGTCTCGCATGGCGCGGTGGCCGGCGCGCAAGCTCCCGAAGCGGCGAATAGCCCGCGCCTCGTGGACACGGCCTATCGGCACCGTGCTAGCGTACTCGACGACAGCGCCAAGTTCGCACTGACCAAGCGCGAACGGAATCGGATTGCCGCGCATCCCTTCATCCGTGTCGGTGTCGAACGCCTCAACCGGCCTTACGACCTCGTCGACGACCAGGGCGAGTGGCAAGGTCCTGGCGCGGTACTGCTCGTCGGATATGACAAGCGGATCGTCATCTGCATCGCAATCATCTCGGCGGTGCTGGTGATCGTCGCGCTGACGCTGCTGCTGTTGGGCTATTGCCGCATGCGTGCGGCCCGGCGTATCGCGGAGGCGGCTCGGCACGAAGCCGTCGAATCGCGCGAGCGGGCGCAGGCGGCCGATCGGGCGAAGTCCGCGTTCGTCGCGATGATGAGCCACGAGATTCGCACGCCGATGAACGGGATCATCGGCGTGCTGGATCTTCTCGAGACGACGCCGCTCGCGCCGGAGCAGCGCCGCTATCTGGATGTGGCACAGCGTTCGGGGCGCCTGACGTTGCGTGTGATCGACGATACGCTCGACTACCTGAAAATGGAGCAGGGCGCGCTTTCGCTCGAAGCGGCCCCGTTCGACGTTCATCGCCTCGTCGCGACTTCGATCGAACTACATGCACCGCTTGCGGCCAGCAAGGGTTTGCCGCTTTATCTCGCGGCGATGCCGCATTTCGATCGTCTCGTGATCGGCGACGAGGCCCGCTTGAACCAGATCCTCACCAATCTGCTCAGCAATGCGATTCGGTTCACGACTCATGGTTCGGTGGTACTCGAGGTGCGGCACCGCGTCGAGCGCGGGCGAAGCTTGCTGCAGTTCGTGGTGAGCGATACCGGCTGCGGCATCGCCGAGGCCTACCGGCCGCACCTGTTCGTGCCGTTCACTCAGCAAGACCGATCGACGACGCGGCGCTATGGGGGCACGGGCCTCGGCTTGTCGATCGTGAAGAAGCTCGTCGACGCGATGAACGGCACGATCGACGTGTGTAGCGTGTCTGGGGCCGGTACGCGCGTGGATGTACGCGTGCCGCTGCGATGGGGGGCGCTCGTGCGGCACTGGCCGCGGCTCGATCAGGTACGCGTGAGAATGCGCGTGCCCGTCCCGGCAATGGCGGTCGCCGCGCGGGCGGCGCTCGCAAAACTCGACGTGCGTCGTGTGAGCGCCCAAGACGGTCCCGTGGATGCCGATGTCGCGCTCGATACGGCCGGCGCGTTCGCAATTGGCATCGAGGGGGGCGAAACGCGCCACCTGCGTTCGATCGACGAGCTGAGTGGCGCGTTGCAAGCAGCCGCATCGCGCTCAGGCGGTGACACAGAGGCCTCGTCCGCACCGCTGCCAACGGCCGTGCCGTCACCGCTTAAAGATTGGGCGGAAGCCGGTGTCCTGGTGGTTGAGGACAACGAGATCAATCGCGAGATCATCGTGCGCCAGCTTGCCGCGCTCGGCATTGCCGCACAGGGAGCGTCCGACGGCTTCGAAGGGCACGCGCTATGGACGCGGTGGCGCCCGCGCTTCGTGCTGCTCGATTGCCATATGCCGGGAATGGACGGCTATACGCTGGCCCGGCGCATCAGAGGGCTCGAGGCCGAAGTCGACGACGCGGCGAATCCGAACCGCCGTACGACGATCGTCGCCATCAGCGCGAACGCAACGCCCGACGACCGGCGAGCCTGCCACGACGCGGGCATGGACGACTATCTGTCCAAACCGATCACTCGGCAAAAACTCGCCGCCGTCTTCGAGAAATGGAGGGAGCGCACCGATGCGGGCATGCGAGGGTGATTCCGACACGCTCGAATGGACACAGCTCGAGGCGCTTTACGGCAACGCCGAATTCGCGAGCCTGATCGAGCGGGCCCGAGCATTACTGCGCACCGATATGTCCGAGTTCGAGCGCATGCTCGAGGAACGAGCGTACTCGAGCGCATCGCAGCGGTTGCACCGAATCAAGGGCACCGCGTCGTTTTTTACCTGCGACGAAGAGGCGCTTGCCGCGCTTCATGCCGCGGAAAAGGCCCTCGCGCTTGCCGACCCGAAGTTCATCGATCTCACGTTGCCGCGCGCGCGGCGCGCGATGGAAGCACTGGCCGGGGCCTTCGAGGCGCGGCGCGTAAGAGGTTGATCGTCTATATGGAGTGGGAAACCCCGATGTCGTTTTCGGTTGATGTGTTGTCGCACCTGTCGCATTCATCCACTGTGTCCGATTCCGGCGCGCTCGCCGAACCGAACGAAGCGCACGAGCCTGTCGACGCGCGCGACGAGCCGCGTGCCGAAGGCGCCCGTCCGGTTCTGGCCGATGGCGTACGCGAGCAGCGGCTGCGCCGCGCGATCGAGACCGAGGCGGCCGGGGCGGCCCATGCCCAAGTCGCGTCGACGACGCGGGGCGTCAGCGAGTTCGATCCCTATGCCAAGGTGGCCCGCATCGACGCATCGCTGCGGCAGTGGATCGACCCGGCCAAGGCCGCTCTGTATGCCGATCGCCCAAGTGATCTGCTGCAAGGTGTCGCGCGCCATTTCCATACGTGGATACCGCTCGATTTCGATGCGCGGCCCGGCTCGCGCAAGCTCGCGGACGAGGCGATACTCGACGCGGCCGCCGTGCTTTATCGGCGCTTGCATGACGATGCGTCGATGGCGAGCACGGCGGCCTCGCCCGCAATCGACGAGTTGCGCAGCGCGTTTGCGAAAGCACTCCGGGAAGACCACGCCGGACAACGAGCGCTGGCGTTGTTGTTACCCGTGCCGACCACAGTTGGACGCACTACGCCCTTTTTCGATGGATTCGCGCTGCGCAATGGACAGCGCATGTCGTTCGAGAGCCTGCTCGATTCGGCGGATGTCAGTGCGGACCCGGTCTTCATGCTGCTGAGCCCTCAACAGAAGCGCAGCCTGCTCGAGCGCAAGTTCGAACAAATCGGCGAGAGCGTCTTCTATCCGTTCGGTACCGCCCAGCACTCGATGGCGACTGCCGTCGAGCGTATTCAGCGCTACCGCGGCCAGCCGGTTCCGCCGAAGCTCGACGACGCAGCGACGCTTTTGAAGGCATTCCAGCAGATAGAGGACGAGTGGACCGCCGCACCCTTTTATCCGACTCATCCCCGGTTGCTTTTCGCGGCTCATCTCGCCCGTAGCAACGACATCGTCGTCTCCGACGCGGCCAACTTCGTGCTGCTCTATCGCAATTGCGTCGAGGCGTGGGCGGCCGAGGAACTGGCACGCCGCAACGAAGTACCGATGGAATGGATCAACGCCCACCTCTCCAAGTTCGCCAGGCAGGGCAAGGCATGGGACGAGCAGGGCGACGCCGCCGCCACGGCGGCAATCGAGTCGCTGATCGGTGCGCTGCGGGAGGCGGCCGACAACGACGGACCCGTCGGAGACTTCGCGCGGAAAGTGACAGCCGATGGCGCGCTGGGCGCACAGCGGATCGTCGTGGGCGACTGGACCGCGCGCACGCAGGCGCTGACTGAATACGGCAACGAGCGCCTGCTTGCGGTTTTCGGCACGCCGCCGTGCCTCGAGCGCGCAGAAGCGGCCCGCGTCATCCTGCGCGGCACCGGATTGGCCGACGACGAAATCGAAGACGAGCGTCGCTATACGATCGGCGGCGACAACCCCAACATCGCGAAAACAGCGTTCGGCAACCGCATCGACGAGTTCCTCGATCGAGCCGACTGGAGCGGTCTCGTGGGTTCGCGAATGTCGCTGCCGGGCGGCGTTCAGCTCGTGCCGCGCGATGCGTTGCAAGCGGCCGAGGAAAAATTCAACGCCGCACTGCCGTCACACCCCTGGGTCGTCGCGCGCGCCAAGGAAAAGCTCTGGGAGCGTGCCGAGCCGCTCACAGCCGGTGCCGTCGAGCAGGAGGCCGCACGGATCGCGAGCACGCTTGCGGCCGAAACGGAGCAGCACCGCGCGGCCGTGCGAGGCTTCGAGACGTGGATCAACACCGTGCCGGTCGCGGGCTCGCTCTACAACATCGAGGAGGGCGTGCGTCACAAGGATGCCGCTCAAGCGGCGCTCGGCCTCGTCTTTCTGGGCGTCGATCTGTTCGACCTGACGACAGGCGCGGGCGGCCACGCCGGCGCTGGCCGGGCAAGCCATCCTGTCGTCACGAGGCTGGGGCGTGCGGTTGCTCGCACGGATGGATCGATAATGGAACTCACGGTGCATCCGTCCGTGGCCAGAGCCGCCGCGGACCATGTCGATATCGGCCTGCGCGACAGCAATATTCCCGCCGCCTATGGCGAACTCGCGCAACGCGTGCGCGCGGGCGAGCGCCATGTACGGTGGCGCGAGCTCGATATCGTGCACCTTGCCGACGAGGACCAGATCGTGCCGATCCTCAGCAAGGATGGGCTCGCCTACGAAATCGATTGGCACACGGGGCGGCGCACGCGGGATCGACGCGTGATCGAGCGGGATCCCGTCACCGAACGGTACTACACCGATTTGGACACCGGCCTGAATGCGCGATCCGATGCGGCCGTCGCGAATCCGCAAACGCGTATTACGGTGCAGAAGGTCGAGCGGGCGCTGGGACGTGCCAACGATATCGAGCTGCGCGATTTCAAGCGGATTCTCTCCGAAAACTTCGAGATCGAATCGCGGGCGGGTGCGGAGCGAGCGTTCGACGTCGATGCGTTTTACGAAGCGCTCTTTCGGAGGAGCCCGACGTTTCGACGACTCGCGAATCGCTTCGACGACGAACAGGCAAGTGCGCGCAACGACGCGGGACCGGACTGGAAAAAATGGACGATCGTCGTGGGCGAGGCGAACCCGCTCGGATCCCCGAGGAAGGTTTATGCGGATTTCACCGGCAAGCGAATTTTCATGCCGAACGACAGCGACATCCTCGCTATGAGGTATGAATCGCCAAACGGGCGCGAACCGTGGACGCTCGAGCAGGCCTATCTGCGCGAAATGATCCATGCCTTCACCGGCGAGGCCGATCCGGTGCCGGCCGTGGGCCTGCTCAATCGTGGCTCACCGGTGTACCTGACGGACAAGATCTTGAGCGAAGCCGGTTATCGAATCCCGGAGCAGATCATGAGTCCAGTTACCGATTTTTCGCCCGACCCGGAACAACTCGCAGCGTTCGAGGCTCATCGCGATGCGGCCCTGCGTGCCGCGCAGGCGGAGGACGCGTATCTGGATCCGATCGTCGATGCGGGACGTGGGCCCGTGTCGGACGACGCACGCATCGGCGAAACGCCGCTGCTTTCACGTGCGACCGTGCGCGAGGCCAAGGCGATCGTGGACGCGATGCCGGCGGAGGAAGACGACGTCTTCCTCTCATGGCACGACTTCGAAGCGCAGTTCGAGAAGCGCTTTGTCTTCGTGACGAGCCCAGGGGGCGCCAACGAGGTACTTCGAGCCGATGCGCAGGTCTTGTCGGACTTCTATCGCCGGCTCTATTGCGAGAGCGAGACGTTTCGCCACCTGCTCGCGCATGCGCCGCGCACGGACGCCGAGGGCCAGCTGCTGCAGTGGAAAATCATGCTCGATAGTCGTGCGCCGGCCGATGCGGTGCTTCAAGGCGCGTCACGCAACGAGCCCGGCGCGGTGCAACGTCGGATCTATTTGGATGACGACGACCTGCGGTATCTGAGCGATAGCGGTCTGTGCAATGTTGAATTCGAGCGCCAGTTGACCTATGAGGTGGTTCGCGCGCTGGGCGGCTTCGAACTGCTGACGACTGGCGAAGCCGACCTCAATCGCGGCGCAGCCGTCTATTTCACTGACCGGGTGCTCGAGGAGGCAGGGTTCCATTACCCGCGTCAACTCCTGGCGTCGCTCGCTCTTGCGGGCGACGACGAGGCGCTGGCTCGCCTGCTGGCCAGTCGAACCGCGGCCCGGCGCGCCGCGGCGCTCGAGGATCGCTATCTGCAACGCGTGTGAGAAACACGCTCACTTCCAGAATAATCGCGTCGAAAGGTAATTCGGTCTGATTTCCAATGCTTTCCCTTGACTTCGATAAATCGAATGGGGAAGGCAATGAGTCTATTTCCGGAATACGATGCGACCGCGGGATTTCACCCTCGGCACGTCGAGTCGTTCAAGCAGGTCAGCATCGAGTTGCGCATGGTCATTGCGTCTCGCGAGTTGAACCCGCTGTGCACCGATTTGATGATGGAGGGCTACGCGGCGAAGGGCTTTCACATCAAGGCGAAGACGTGCGACTGGGGACCGATGGCGGGTTTTGTCGCGCTCGATCCGCGTTTCACGAAGGCGTCGCAGTCCCTCGCAAAGCAGGAGGCAGCCGTCCTCCAGGCCGTGGCGGCCGGCGTGGGCGCCGTGCCGCTCGTCATCTCGGCTTCGCGGCTTTCGACATTGTTCGCAAGAGGGGTGATCGAGCGTTCGGTCTCGGGCGCTGCATCGGCTGCAAGCGCGTCGCTCGTCGAGGTCACGGCACGACAGGGCGGCGCGGGCGATACGCGTTCCTTTTTTCTTGTCCCAACGGAAGGCACCGCGAAGTGGAGCGTCTGGTATCGGCCCGATGCTCCGCTATCCCCCGCGCTTGCGCGGGCGCGTCTTGCCAAAGATCTGCCGGTCGGACGCACGGCGCTCGACGCGCTCGCGGCGAAAGGCTGCGAGCCGCTTTACGGGCTGACGAATCCACGCGCCGCCGGCCGCGCTGTGCGCGACAGGGACGCCGTCTGCGGCGACTACGACCTCTGGTGCGTCTTTCCGCACGCGAGTCTCGCGAGCCCCGGCGTGAACGACCGTCCCATGCCTCGGGCGACATTCGTGTCGCCGAAGATCGGTGGTGCCGTAAGACAACTGGCGCATCAAGCGGCGCTCGTGTTCGCGAACGATGCGGAGCGTCAACGCATCGCGGCGGCGATGGGCGATCCGCATCTGGGCAACATCTCCTTTGCCGTCGACCGCATTCGGCGAAGGCTCAACGCGGTATGCCGACCGGGTAACGATGTCGTCATGCATGGCGACTACGGCGGCTTCGCGCTCGGCGAAATCGACTATCCGTTGATCTTCTTCATTCCGCATGCCGCGAGCGGGTTTCGCCGCGCCGAGCACCGTGTCGCTGCGAGCCAGCCCGAACTGCAACGCCTGTTGCGAGATATCAGACGGGATGGATTCCGCGTTGAAGCCAATCCCGCATGGGCGCTGCCCTCCTGGCGTTAGGGCGTGTACGAACTTTCCTGGCCATCGCACCGCGTGAGCGCGGTTCATTTTGAGAAGTTTCGCAAGGGCAGGGCCAAGCAAACCGAGAACAATGGCTCACAGATCGCGACACGCCATGCAATGCACATCCGACATGTCGACGCGCTCACCCCTTTCTTCCGATGCGTACGTTGAGAACCATGTCCCTGCTCGATATCGATGCAATGTTGGCGGATGTTTCTTCCGAGGCGCCATGCGGTGCCGATCTCGAGTATTCGCCTGAATACGTCGAGCTGGCGCGTCTCGTCGAGGGCTCGCCGGATGTTCAGTACGGCCGGATGCATCTCGAGGCTGTCGAGCCGGACTGGAAAGCAGTCAAGACGCGTTGCGCATCGCTGTTCTCGCAAAGCCACGATCTGCGACTGGCCGTATGGCTCACGCGCGCCTTGCAATCGCTGTCGGGATTCGCGGGCCTGGAGGCGGGGCTGGCGCTGATCGAGGGCTTGCTCGCGCGCCATTGGGACCACTTTCACCCGAGGTTGGACTCCGACGATGGCAACGATCCGACCGCACGCATCAACATTCTCGTCGCGCTCGACGATCAGGCCGGACTCGTGCGCGAGGTTCATACCGCGCCGCTCGTTCAATCGTCGATGCATGAGGCGTTCAGCCTGCGCGACCTCGATATTGCCGCCGGCGAATGGGCGGCACCGCCGGACGCAAAGCCGGCCGATGCAGCCGAAATCGAGGCTGCTTTCGCAGCGTGTCCGTTCGACGCGTTGAGCGCGACTCAGCTCATGCTGGCGACGGCATGCGAGCGCATGGCGAAGATCGACACCCTGTTGACCGCGTTTGTCGGGCCTAGTCATGCCATCAGTCTGAACCGTCTTCACCAACTGTTGCGCCGCGCCGCCGCGGCGGTGCAGGAGCGCCTCGTCCGCCATCCCGGGCGTCCGGTCGTCGTGGCGGACGCGAACGAAACGGCAAGCGCCGCCTCGACGGCCACATCGCACGACATCGTCAATCGGGTCGATGTCGTACGCATGCTCGACCGCCTATGTGCGTATTACGAGCAAAACGAGCCTGGCAGCCCGGTGCCGTTGTTGCTGCAGCGTGCACGACGCCTGGTCAATCTGAGTTTCATCGAGATCGTGAGCGACCTGTCGCCCGCGGGTCTGGGCGAAGTCAAGCACTTAGCCGGTATCGAGTCGCAGTAGCGCCTGCGCTTCGTCCGGTCCACTCACTCTTATGGAGATCGATTCAATGGCCAAGGAAAGCAGTCAGAAGTTTCTTGCACGTACGCGCCCGCCGCGTGTGCAAATCGAGTACGACGTCGAAATCAACGGCGCCGAAAAAAAGGTTTCGCTGCCGTTCGTCATGGGCGTCATGGCGGAACTGTCGGGACAATCGGTCGAGCCTTTGCCGTCTGTCGCCGAGCGCGAGTTTCTCGAGTTCGATACCGACAACTTCGACGAGCGCATGAAAGCGATCAAGCCGCGTGTTGCCGCGACGGTGCCAAACACGTTGACGGGCGAGGGCCATCTCGGCATCGATCTGACGTTTGGGTCGATCGACGATTTTTCCCCCGAGGCGCTCGCTCGCAATATCGAGCCGCTGCGCCGGCTCTACGAGGCGCGAGGCCATCTCGCCAATCTGCTTCGTTACATGGACGGCAAGGTCGGCGCCGAAGACCTCGTGGCCAAGCTGCTTGCCGATCCGGATCTGATGCGTGCACTCGCCGCCAAGTCCGACGAGCCCAAGCCCGATGAGCCCAAGCTCGACGAGCCCAAGCCCGAGGGACAGGCCGAGGCCGATAGTCCCGCCGCCTGAACGCAATCTTTTAAAGGAATTCAGTCATGACAGACGTCAGTACTGTAGAGCAGAACGCCTCGCAGCAGACCGTCACCGAGACGATCGAGGCCGGCGACTTCTCCCGGCTTTTGCAGCAGGAGTTCAAGCCGAAGACCGACAAGGCGCAAGAGGCCATCGAAAACGCTGTGCGGACCTTGGCCGAACATGCGCTCGCGGACACCGCACTCGTCTCCACGGACGTGATGAACACCGTCGAAGCGCTGGTGGCAGCGATCGACAAGAAGCTCACCGAACAGATCAACGAGATTCTGCATTGCGAGGCCTTCCAGAAAGTCGAAAGCGCATGGCGCGGGTTGCACTACCTGGTCAGCAACACCGAAAGCGAC
Organism: Trinickia sp.; assembly: GCF_057351765.1. Taxonomy (NCBI): domain Bacteria; kingdom Pseudomonadati; phylum Pseudomonadota; class Betaproteobacteria; order Burkholderiales; family Burkholderiaceae; genus Trinickia; species Trinickia sp. Next base: position 141,369 of record NZ_JBMRBK010000041.1, read on the forward strand.
GAGCAGCTCAAGGTCCGCGTGATGAACGTATCGAAGACCGAGCTGTACCGCACGCTGCGCAAGTACAAGGGTTCGGCATGGGATCAGAGCCCGCTCTTCAAGAAGCTTTATGAACAAGAGTACGGCCAATTCGGCGGTCATCCGTACGGTGCGATCGTGGCCGATTACTACTTCGACAACAGCGGCCCCGATGTCGACCTGCTGAGCCAGATGGCGAAGATTTGCGCTGCGTCGCACGCGCCTTTCATCGCAGCCGCGGCGCCTTCCGTGATGCTGATGGAATCGTGGGGAGAGCTCGCCAATCCGCGCGACATCGCGAAACTGTTCGAGACGCCGGAGCACGCCGGATGGCGGGCACTGCGCGAATCGGAGGATTCCCGCTACATCGGATTGACGCTGCCGCGTTTTCTGGCGCGAGCGCCGTATGGCGCGAAGTCGAACCCCGTCGATTCTTTCGATTTCGAGGAAGACACGGCCGACGGCGACAGCAGCCGCTACGTATGGGCGAACTCCGCCTATGCGATGGCTGCCAACATCAACCGCTCGTTCAAGCACTACGGCTGGTGTACCCGCATTCGCGGTATCGAGTCGGGCGGCGCCGTCGACGATCTGCCTGTTCACATCTTCCCGAGCGACGAAGGCGGGATGGCCTCGACCTGCCCGACGGAAATCGCCGTCAGCGATCGTCGCGAAGCCGAGCTCTCGAAGGCGGGTTTCCTGCCGCTCGTACACATGAAGAACTCGGGCATGGCGGCGTTCATCGGTGCGCAGTCGCTGCACAAGCCCGCCGAATTCGACGATCCGGTGGCGACCGCGAATGCGAGCCTTGCCGCACGGCTGCCTTACCTGTTCGCCTGCAACCGGTTTGCGCACTACCTGAAGTGCATCGTGCGCGACAAGATCGGCTCGTTCAAGAGCCGGGAAGACATGCAGCGGTGGTTATCCGACTGGGTGATTCATTACGTGGACGGCAGCCCCGAGCACTCGTCGAACGAGACGAAGTCGCGCCGGCCGCTGGCCGAGGCGAGTGTCGTGGTCGACGAAGTCGAGGGGAATGCCGGGTATTACACCGCGAAGTTCTTCCTGCGTCCGCATTACCAGCTCGAGGGTCTGACAGTCTCGCTGCGGCTGGTCAGCAAGCTGCCTTCTGTCGAAGGAGGGGCTTGACGAGGCCGGCGCATCGCGCCGGGAAGGCCTCGATAAGCACCCGCGAGCCTGAGGTTCGCGGGAATTCAGTATGGTCGAAAGACCTCAAGGAGTTGAAAGATGGCAGATAACGGTATCACGATCCTGCTGGACGGGATCAAGGGCGAGTCCGGCGAAGAGAAGGCCGCGCTCAACGTCATGAACTGGAACTGGGGGATGAGCAATTATCCCCAGGACCGGTCCGATGGCGGTTTGTCGGCAAGTACGGCGCAGGTGAGCGGCATCAACTTCCAGAAGCAGTTCTGTGCGGGTTCGCCGATCATCATGAAGTACTTGACCACCGGCTCGCACTTCAAGACGGCCAAGCTCGAGATGCGCAAATCGACCGGTGCGGAAGCGCCGGAAGTATTCCTGACGGTGGACCTGACGAACGTCTTCGTTGCGACCTACACCACGGGAAGCGATGGCTCGACGGATGAAATGATCGAGAACGTGTCGCTCGTCTTCGAGACGATGCATATCGACTACCGTCCGCAGCAGACCGACAAGGGTACGCTCGGGGCCGCAATTCCGTTCGACTACAACCGCACCACGAAGAAGACGAAGCTCTGATTTAGCAACGTCTGCGCCGCCGGCTTCGGCTGGCGGTCCCGCGTTCGTCTTGCCGCGGCTCCCGCGCGGGCCGCGGCCTTCCACCTCATGGACCTTGTCACTCATGGCCGAACTCACAGCGAAGGACCGTCTGCAGCCGGCACTGCTGGACCGGCTGACCGACGATGCACCGTCGAACCCGTTCGAGGCTCGCGAGCGGCGCGTGGTTTCGGCAAAGCAATTGCGCCGCGGCGTGCTCCGCGATTTATCCAATCTCCTCAACGCAACGAGACTCCCTGGCTACGAGCCCAAGCGTGGCGATGGCTGCTCGGCGATGGGTCGCACCGTGTTGAACTATGGCTTGCCTGATTTCACAGGCAAGGCGCTGTCGAATCTCGACTCGAACGAGATATCGGATTGGATCGCCGAGGCGATTCGTTCGTTCGAGCCGAGAATCGTCAGCGATAGCGTACGGGTTCGCGCATTGCCTGACGAGGAGCGCACGCGTCCGAGCGCAATGGCCTTCCTGATCGAGGGCGACCTTTGGATGCAGCCCTATCCTGAACGCCTTTATTTCCGCACCGAACTCGATGTCGAGGACGGCGATGTCAGCGTGCGCGGACTCGACGGATCGAGCGCGCGATGAATCCCGTCCTGCTCAAGTACTACAGCCAGGAACTCGCGCATCTGCGCGAGATGGGCGCCGAGTTTGCGCAGGCGTTTCCGAAGGTCGCCGCACGGCTCGGCCTCGAGCGCTTCGAGTGTGCCGACCCCTATGTCGAGCGTCTGCTCGAAGGCTTCAGCTTCCTGGCGGCCAGGGTGCAGATGCGGCTCGACGCGCAGTATCCCCGCTTCGCGCAGCATTTGATGGAAGTGTTGTTTCCGCAGTATCTCGCGCCAATTCCGTCGATGGTCGTCGCGCAATTCGCGCCCGACTTTTCGCACCCGAGTCTCGCCCGCGGGGTTCGCGTGCCGCGGCACACACCGCTCGTCGGACAGCTCGACAAGCACGACACGACGCGATGCGAATATCGGAGCGCACACGAACTGACGCTGTGGCCCCTCGAGCTCGTCCACGCGCGTTATGCGCCCGACAGCGGGGCGCTTGGCCACGTCTCCGGGGCCCGATCGCCGCGGCCGCGCGCGGCACTGCATCTGCGGTTTCAAGCACATGGCGTGGACGCGGTGAGCGCGTTGCCCCTGGATACCCTGCCGATCTACTTGCGCGGAAGCGACAACGCAGCCGTACGCATCTACGAGCAATTGACGGGCCATGTCGTCGGCGCGTATGTCGTGCCGGTCGGCTCGTCGGTACCTTGCGCGGTGTTGCCGGCGAATTGCGTGGTCCCGACGGGTTTGTCCGACGAACAGGCGCTGCTGCCGAATGCCCCTCAATCGTTTTCGGGTTTCCGCTTGTTGCAGGAGTACTTCGCGTTTGCCCAGCGCTTCTTGTTCGTCGAGCTGCAAGGCCTGCGTCAGGCGCTGCGCAGTTGCGACGGGACGGCGTTCGAACTCGTCCTCTTGCTCGATGCGCACGACTCGACGCTCGAATCGACGATCGATACCTCGCAGTTCGCGCTGTACTGCACGCCGGCGGTCAATCTCTTCGAGCGCAGGACCGACCGCATCTGGGTGACCGACGAGCAGTTCGAATATCACGTCGTGGCGGATCGCACGCGACCGATCGATTTCGAAATCCACTCGATCGTCGGCGTCGACGGCTATCGCATGGGTGCGATGGAGCCGAGGCGCTTCGATCCGCTTTATCGCGTGCGCGGCGGCGAAGCGGGGCGCGACGGCGCGTACTACCAGGTGCGGCGCGAAACGCGGCTGCCATCGGAGCAGGAGCGCCGGCTCGGGACTCGATCGCGTTACGTCGGCAGCGAAGTCTATATCGCGCTCGTCGACGGCGCGGAGCAACACCTGCCGATCGACTTGCATCAGCTCGGGGTAAACGCACTGTGCACGAACCGGGACCTGCCGTTGCGCATGCGCGTGGGTGCGGGGGCGACCGATTTCGTGTGTGGCGAGCCCATGCCGGTCGAGTCCGTGCGTTGCATCGCCGGGCCGAGCGAACCGCGCGGCGCGCTCGCGCAAAACGACGATGTGGTTTGGCGTCTCGTCGATGGACTATCGGCCAACTACCTCCCGCTGACCGAGAACCTCGGCTTCGACGACGACCGCTCGGCGGCGGAGGCAAGGGCGCGCGCACTGCGCGATCTGCTGAGCCTGCATTGCAGGCAGGACGATGACGTCGCGAAGCGCCAGATCATGTCGATCGAGCGCCTGAGTGCGCGGCCCGTGACGCGCCGTCTACCGATAGCCGGGCCGACCGCCTTCGGCCGCGGCCTCGAGATCGCGGTCGAGTTCGCCGATTCGCCGTTTGCCTATGAGGGCGGTTTTCTCTTCGGTGCGGTGTTGCAGGCGTTCTTCGCCTTTTATGTGTCCATCAACCATTTCACCGAGACGGTCGTGCGCACGGCCGGCCGCGGCGAAGTGATGCGATGGGTGCCGAGAGTCGGACAATGCGCGATCCTCTGACGACGATGCGCCGCATCGGCGCCGCCGCGGCGCGCTTCGAGTTCATCGCGGCGCTGCGCCTCATCGAGGCGGCCTACCGCGACAAGCCGCGTATCGGTCGCGCACTGCGCGTGGCCGACGAACCGCTGAGGCTCAGTCAGAACGCCGATCTCGCGTTTCGCGGCAAGGAAATCACCGGAGCGGGCGTGTCCCCCGCGGGCGGCGTTCCGCGTGTGGCAGTCAACACGGGATTGCTCGGTCCGCAAGGACCCATGCCGCTGCATTTCACCGAGTACGTTCGAGAGCGCTGGTTGCGCGCCGGCGATGCGACATGGACCGCATTTCTCGACGTCTTTCATCATCGGATGCTGAGCCTGCTTTATCGGGCCCGCGTGGCGAGCGAACCCGTGATTGCACTCGATCGTCCGGACGACGACGCGTTCGCGCGCAGCGTCGGAAGCCTTGCCGGGTTCGGCCGCGCGACGCGGCGCGACGGCACGCGTCTCGATGCCCGGGCGTTGCTTTACTTCGGGGGCTTGCTGACCGGGCGAACGCGGCATGCGAGCGGGCTCGCGACATTGCTCGCCACGTACTTCGGCGTACCCGTTTCGATCGAGCAGTTCGCGGGCCGGTGGGTCGCATTGCCCGATGAGGCGTTGGCGCCATTGGGGTCGCGAGCCGCGGTCTCGCTCGGACAAGGACATCTGCTCGGACGCCGTATCTGGGACCGTCAGCATGGGGTGCGCATCGTCATGGGTCCCGTCGACGATGCGACGCGCCGGGTGCTGGAGCCGGGCACGCCCCAGTTCGCCGAACTCGTCGAATGGGTTCGTCTTTATACCGGCGGCATGCTCGACTGGGATGTCGAGATCCGCTTGAACGCCGATGTGCCGGTACCCATGCGTCTTGCGCGAAACACACGTCTTGCGCGCGAGACCTGGCTTGGCCGGTCGCGTTCCGCGTCGCGCGGCGGTTCGCCGTCGCTGCACTTTCGCGGCGACGTTGCAACGCCGTGCTCACATTGAGGGGATTCGTAATGGCAGAAATTCGTCGGGTGGCGCTTTTCGGCAAGCTTGGCACGCTGGCCTATCGCACGATCGAGAGCGGCACCGTCTTTTGCAAGCTGCGCGGCAATCCTAATGTCGAACTCGCGCACTGGCTGCACCAGATTCTGCAAGACCAGGACTCCGATCTGCATCGGATCGTGCGCCGCTTCGGTCTTGGCAGGGCGGCGCTGGCGCGCGATCTCACCGAAGCACTCGACGCGTTCCCGCGCGGTGCCGATGGTGTCATCGATCTGTCGCCGCGTGTCGAGGAAGCGGTCGAGCGCGCCTGGGTCTACGCGTCGCTGCTGTTTGGCGTCGACGAAGTACGCACGGGGCATCTGCTCGTGGGATTGCTCAAGACGCCGTCGCTCCATCGCGATCTCGTCGGCATTTCGCCGGAATTCAAACGCATCGATTGCGAGGCGTTGACTGGCGAATTCGACGCCCTCCTGCGGGAGTCGCCGGAAGCCTCTGGCAGCGCAGCGGGTACGTGCATCGACGCGGTGCCCGGGGAGGCGAGCGGTGCGATCGCGCCGGCGCCGATGGGCAAGCAGCAGGCGCTCGCGCGCTATACCGTCGATTTCACCGCGTTTGCGCGCGAAGGCAAGCTCGACCCGATCGTCGGGCGCAGCGACGAAGTCCGTCAGATCATCGACATCTTGCTGCGGCGGCGTCAGAACAACCCGATCCTCACGGGGGAGGCGGGTGTCGGCAAGACGGCGGTCGTCGAAGGGCTCGCCCAGCGCATCGTGTCGGGCAGCGTGCCGCCGCCCTTGCGAGGCGTGAGCCTGCGCGCGCTCGATGTCGGGCTGCTGCAAGCCGGCGCGAGCATGAAGGGCGAGTTCGAGCAGCGCTTGAGACAGGTGATCGAAGAGGCGCAGCAAGCTCGGCCACCCGTCATTCTTTTCATCGATGAGGCGCATACGCTGATCGGCGCGGGCGGCGCCGCCGGCACCGGCGACGCGGCGAATCTGCTCAAGCCGGCGCTCGCGCGCGGTACGCTGCGCACGATTGCGGCGACCACCTGGGCCGAATACAAGCGGTATATCGAAAAGGACCCGGCGCTCGTTCGTCGTTTTCAGCCGGTCGTCATACGCGAGCCCGATGAGCCGAAGGCGCTCGCGATGTTACGCGGCCTCGTGCCGGCGATGGAAGCACATCACGGCGTGCTCGTGCTCGACGAAGCGCTGCATGCCGCCGTCTCGCTGAGCGCCCGCTATATCGCCGATCGGCAATTGCCGGATAAGGCGGTCAGCCTCATCGATACCGTTTGCGCCCGTGTCGCCGCGAGTCACCATGCCACCCCGCCGGCGCTGGAACATGCGCGCGAAACCATCGCGGCACTCGAAGCGGAGCGCGAGTCGATCGAGCGCGAGACGGCTTGGGGTGCCGATCGCGAAGCGCGTGCGAAGGCGGTGGCCGAGCGTCTCGCCGCGGAACGGGCAACCGCCGAGGCGCTCGCCGCTCGTTGGCAGCGGGAAAGCGCGCTGGTCGAGACGATACGCGAGCTGCATCGGCGCCTTTGCGATCTGTCCAAAGTGCCCGAAGAGATCGAAGCAGTCGAGGCCGTCGAAGCGGGATCGTTTGACGCCGAAGCCGTGAACGAAACCCACGAGCCCAACGCCGCCCATACACAGCGGGAGGCGCTCGTTGCGCTCGGCCGCGCGGAACGCGAGCTGCGGGCCACGCAAGGCGACGCACCGCTCGTCATGGCGTGCGTGGACCGTCATGCGGTGGCCGCCGTCGTCCAGGATTGGACCGGTATTCCAGTGGGGCGCATGGTGGGCGATGAAGTCGAAACGCTGCTCGATCTCGCACGGCGCCTCGATGCGCGCATCGTCGGTCAAGCTCACGCGACAGCGCGCATCGCACGTTGCATTCAGACCGCTCGCGCGGGACTCAACCGTCCCGGCCGTCCCGTTGGCGTGTTTTTGCTCGCCGGACCGTCCGGCGTCGGCAAAACCGAAACGGCGCTTGCGCTGGCCGGCGAGCTCTATGGGGGCGAGCACAACCTCATCACGATCAACATGAGCGAGTACCAGGAGGCGCATACGGTATCGACGTTGAAGGGCGCACCGCCCGGATATGTCGGCTATGGCGAGGGCGGTGTGCTGACCGAGGCCGTGCGTCGCCGGCCGCATAGCGTCATTCTGCTCGACGAAGTGGAGAAGGCGCATTGCGACGTGCACGAGGTGTTCTATCAGGTATTCGACAAGGGTTGGATGGAGGACGGCGAAGGGCGGGTGATCGATTTCCGCAACACGCTCATCCTGCTGACCAGCAATGTCGGAACCGAACTCATGATGCGCGCCTGTGCCGATGCCACGTCCATGCCTTCTGAGCAGGATCTCGCGGCGACGCTGCGCGCCCCGTTGCTGCGCGTATTCGCGCCGGCGCTGCTCGGCCGGATGACGACGATTCCGTATTACCCGCTCGATGAAGCGGCGCTGCGCACGATCGTCGGACTTCAGCTTGCACGCGTGCAAGACCAGATGGCTAGCCAGCACGCCATTGCATTGAGTTTCGACGAAGGCGTCGTGACCTGGATCGTCGGACGATGCGATGAAAACGACAGCGGTGCGCGTCTCGTCGATGCAGTCATCGCTCAACGGCTGTTGCCGGAAATCGGGCAGGCGCTGCTCGCGCGGCAAAGAGGCGGAACGCGAATCGAGCGCGTGGAGGTGACCGTCGCCGACGATGCGATTCGGTGCACTTTTTTCTGATCGAAACCGACAGCCGACTTCGGTTGGGGAAAGGAGAATTTTCATGGCTCAGCAAGTCGTTGCAGGTGCAATGATGAAGTGCTCGTTCGGTCTCGCGCCTTCGGTGCTCAACGTGCTGCCGGAAGCGCGGGTCATCGTCGAAGGACGCCCCGCCGCGTCGATCATGGATTCGAAGCCGCTCATCAACATTCCGACGTTCGGGATGTGCAATGCGCCAACGAATCCGGAGGTCATCGCGGCGACGGCGGCGGCGCTCGGCACGCCCACGCCCGCACCCTGTGTGCCGGCGACGGTCGCGCCCTGGGTGCCGGGCGCGCCGAATGTACTGGCGGGCGGATTTCCCGCCCTGACGAACGAGTCCGTATGTATGTGCACCTGGCTGGGCGCGATCACGATAGACCTCGCGGGCAGCCTGCGCACGATGGTGCCGTAAGCGCCGGATCGGCGGGCGCCAAACCGATGAATCGACATTTCAACCGCGGCGGACACTGATATGGAGATCGAGCTCAAGAGCAGCGTGGGTGGCGACACCTTGCGTCTGGTCCGCATGCGTGGAAGCGAAGCGCTCGCCACGCCGTTCGAATTCGAGCTCGAGCTCGCGAGCGATGCCGCCAATATCAGCACCCATGACCTCGTCGGCACGACGCTCTCGCTCGCGATCGAGGCCGTCGGCGGCATGCGCGAGTTCAATGGGATCGTCGCGCGTGTCGGCCTCGTCGATTACGGTGTCGACGAGAGCGGCACACATCGGGTCGGCTACCAGGCGACGGTTCGCCCACGCCTGTGGTTGCTCACGCGCGGAGCGCACTGCCGCTTTTTTCATGATCTGTCGGTGCCGGAGATCGTCGGCAGACTGCTCGACGACTACAGCGTCGATTACGAAAGCCGATGTACCGCCAGCTATCCGAAGCTCGCGCACTGCGCGCAGTACCGCGAGACCGATTTCGACTTCTTCTCCAGGCTGCTGGAGCGCGAAGGAATCTACTACTACTTCGAACATCGCGGCGGTAAGGACATCCTGGTGCTCGCCGATGCGCCGAGCGCGCACGAGCCGATCGCGAACTACGGGACGATCTCGTTCCAGCCGTGGGTGACCGGTGGACAGCCGATGAGCGAGTCGGTCTATCGATGGTCGTTCGAAGAAGAGCTTGCGGCGGGCACGAGCGAGGTGAATGCGTTCGACTTCAAGAAAGCCCGCTCGAGCGAAAACCAGGGCTTGCTCGCACGTGCGTCGTCGAAGGAGGGCCGCAGTGCGTACGTACTCGCTGACTATTCGCCCGGCTATGCCGCGCAAAGCGACGGACATCGCTACGCTCAGACGCTTGTCGAGGCTCACCAGGCTCAGGCCGTCTGTGCAGTGGGCCGAGCCAGCGCGCGCGGAGTGCACCCCGGCGGGACGTTTTCGCTGACGGGCTACCCGCGCGCGGATCAAAACGCGGAGTATCTCGTAGTCGCAGCGGAGTATGAACTCGGCGCGATCGATGCGCTCGCATCGATGCCCGGTGCCGCGTCGTCCGAGCCGCTGTTCGACTGTGAGTTCGTCGCCATCAGCAAGGGCCGGCCGTATCGGCCGCAACGGCGCACGCCGCTCCCGCATCCGGGCTTGCAAACGGCGATCGTCGTCGCCCCCGAGGGCGACCAGACGGCTGCGAGCGCCTATGTGCAGGTGAAAGTGCAGTTCCACTGGGAGCAGTTCAACCCGCCCAAAGACAGCGAGCGCATGCAACGATGCTGGGTGCGCGTGGCGCAGGGCTGGGCGGGCAAGGCATGGGGTGCCATGTTCGTGCCTCGCGTGGGGCAGGAAGTGGTGGTCGCATTTCTCGACGGCGACCCCGACCACCCGCTCATCGTCGGCAGCGTTTACAACAGCACGAACGAGACTCCGTATCAGCTGCCCGCCAACAGCGGTGTTTCCACGATCCGGACGAAGGCGATCGAAGGTTCCGAGCGCAACGAAGTGCGCTTCAACGACAAGGACCTGCAACTGCTGTTGTACACCGGCGGCCGCCACGATACCTACGTCAAGAAGGACGACCTCACGTGGGTGGGAGGCTCGCAGCACACGATCGTGCGCGGCAAGCAATTGGTGAAGGTCGGCTCTCAACACCTGAGCGTCATCGGTTCGCAAAACGTGAAAGTCGATGGCAGCGCGTCGCTTCAGGCGGAGGCGAACGTGGTCCACAAAGCGGGCATGACCTACGCCGCGAGCGCCGAACTCGTTTCGATCTCGGGCGGTGCGACCGTTTGCATCGAAGCGAGAGCGTTGCTGACGCTCAAGGTCGGGGAGAGCTTCGTCGCGATCAGCCCCGCCGGGGTACAGATTTCGGGGCCGATCGTCGGCTTGAACAGCGGCGGCTCGGCTGGCTCGGGCGCGAATGCGTCGCCCGAATCGCCGAGCGCGCCGGACGAGGCCGACGACGGCTCGTCCATCAAATGAGGCCCGCCATGACCTCAACGCTTCCGGAAGGCGTCGACGCGCTCGATCCATTGCGCTCGACATCGCGGCTGTTGGCCGGTTCGCCGTTTCTCGCGCGTGGCGCGTCCGTGGTGGCCGCGCGCGACCCGCTCGGGCTCGGCACGCCTGCGACGGGTGGGGCCGTCGGAGAGGTGCCGAATGCGGCACGCGCCGATCACGCACCGCCTCAGCGTCAGGGTTTTCGCCTGCCGGTCTGCGAGCGCGCCACGCCTGCACGGGAGAGCGCAGATGAATAGCGCTCGGCGATGCCTGCAGGCGGTGACGATCGTCATTTCGGCGGCTCTTGCGGGATGTGCGAGTCCCGTTCCGCGCTCGCAGCCGACGCTTTCCGTGACGATTCATGCGTCGCCGACACTCAATCCCGACGATGAAGGTCGTCCGACGCCCGTGATCGTCCGGATCTACGAGTTGCGTGCGAGAGATGCGCTCGATCGCGCGACATTCTTCGAGCTGTACGACCACGATGCACGCGTGCTCGAGGGCGCGCTGCTGCGGCGCGCCGAGATCACGGTGAGCCCGGGCGAGACGGTGCCGCTCGTGCGTTTGCTCGATCCGGCGACGCGCGTCGTCGCCATCGTGGCGGCGTACGAACGCATCGACGATGCAAAGTGGCGCGCCTCGGTGACGCTCGGCAGCGCGGGCGCCGTCGAATTGACGGCGACGCTCGGCAGTTCGGCGGTGACGTTGGCCGATACGACACCGGCTCGTCCCGCGCCGAAACGCGGACTCGTGACGCGCTGGATGGGTCCGGTCTGGAAGGCCGCGACGAGCATGTTCGGGGGCGCAAACGAACGACCGCCGCCGAACGCGATAGGAAACGGAGATCATCATGACGTGGAATAACCGGGTGGTCTGGTCCGAGGGCATGCTGTTGCAACAGCAGCATCTTCAGCAGCAAGACCGCTACTGGCTCAGTCAGATCGATGCGCGCTGGGGCACGCGGCGGCACTACGGGTGGGGTTTTTGGAAGCTCGCCATCGACGAGGCGCAATTGGGCCTCGGCAAGGTGGCGCTGACGGCGTGCGAGGGCATCATGCCCGACGGAACCGCATTCGTGCTGCCGCTCGACGACGAGTTGCCGCTGCCGCTCGACGTTCCCGAGACGCGCCGCGACGCGCTGGTCGTGCTGGCGCTGCCGCTCAGGCGGCCCGGCGTGGCGGAGATGGCGAGCGAGCAGAAGACGGCCGACGAGAGCTATGCCCGCTACCGCCGCGAAGCGTGCGTCGTCGTCGACAACAACGAGGACTCGCGCGAAGGCACGGAGATGGAGGTGGGCAAGCTGCGGTTGTCGCTCGCATTTGCCGACGACGTGACGCAGGCGTATGCCGTGCTCGGCGTTGCGCGTGTCGTCGAGTGCAGCGAGGCGAACGGCGTCGTGCTCGATCGCGGGTATGTGCCGCCGTGCCTCGATTATCGCGTCGCCGGCCGACTGGCGGCGTTGATCGAGGAGCTGGCCGGCATGCTTCGGCAGCGCGGCGACGCATTGGCCGCGCGCCTCGCGCAGCCGGGGGCCAACGGCGCGGCCGAGATCGCCGATTTTCTGCTGCTGCAGCTCGTCAATCGCAACGAGCCGCTCATGCGGCATCTCGCCAGTGTCAAGGGCCTGCACCCCGAGGCACTCTTTCAGGAACTGCTGCAACTGGCGGGCGAGTTGGCGGGCTTCACTGCGAGCGGTCGCCGCGCGGCGATACCTGCGCCTTACCGTCACGACGCGCTCGCCGACACCTTCGCGCCGCTCGCCGACGAACTGCGTCGATCGCTCAGTCTGGTGATGGAGCCGCAGGCGGTCGCGATCGGCCTCGAGCAATCGCAGTTCGGCGTCAGCATCGCGCGCGTGCCCGATACGCGGCTGCTGAAGACCGCCGAGTTCGTGCTCGCGGTGAAGGCGGAGATGGCGACGGAAGCGCTCTCGACGGCGTTGCCAGCTCAAACGAAAGTGGGCCCGGTCGAGCGGATTCACGATCTGGTCAATCTGCAACTGCCGGGTGTCGCCTTGCGCAGATTGCCCGTGGCGCCGCGTCAATTGCCGTTTCACGCCGGCTATTGCTATTTCGCGCTCGACACGTCCGACGACTCATGGCCGCAGATCGTGGCATCGGCCGCAATAGCGCTGCATGTCGCCGGTGACTTTCCTGGCTTGGAGGTGCAGCTGTGGGCGATTCGACCATGATCGAGGATATGAGCCTGGCGCCGGCTCCCGCGTTGGAGCCCGCTGCGGGCGAAAGCGGAGCCGCCACGATGGCGGCCGAGAAACAGGTGGCGCCGCAAGAGACGCGTATCGATGCGGGGTTGCTGCCGTTATCCGAGGCCCATCGTCGAGCAGCGCTCGCATCGGGGCTGAATCCGCTCGTCGGTGCCGCGCACGCGCTCATCGAGGCAGGCGCTGCGCTGCGCGACGCACGCGCGGCCCATCCGCTGGAACCGCTGCGCGCGCGTCTCGCCGCGATGATCGAGACCTTCGGCGACGAAACGACCGCCAAAGGCATCGATGCAGAAACCGTTGCGCTCGCGCGTTACTGCCTGTGCACGTTCATCGACGAGACGATTGCCGCAACGTCATGGGGCGGTGGCGCCTGGGCCGCAAGAAGCCTGCTGGTGACGTTTTTCGGCGAAGCGTCGGGCGGCGAGCGCTTCTTCACGATACTGCACGGGCTTTCGCAGGAGCCGCGACGCCATCTCGATGCGCTCGAACTGCTGTTCGTCATCTTGTCGCTGGGCATGGCGGGGCGCTATCGATTGATGGCACGCGGCCACGCCGAACTCGAGCGCGTTCGGGACACACTGCGCCGCCTCATCGTGGCCGAACGCGGCCGTGCGCGCGCGCCGCTTTCGCCCCAATGGCAGGCCAATCATGCGCCGCTACCGCGGCGGCGGTACGTCAACGGCACGGCGCTGGCGCTATCGGGCGGACTCGTTTTTCTCGCCGCACTGGGAGCCGTATTCGACCACCGGCTGCAGGAGCAAGCGCAGCCCGTGATTCATTCGCTGCGCTCCGTGCGTCTTGCCACTGCACCGCCGCAGCCTGGGGCTGCACCCGCGGTGACTGAAACCGCCTTGCGCGAGAGGCTGAGCGCGCTGCTCGCGCCCGAGATTGCCAGCCAACGCGTGACGGTGGGCGGAACATCCGATCGTGCCGTCATCACGCTGCTCAGCGATGGCGTCTTTGCGTCGGGACGCGCGACGGTACGGCCCGACGACGTGCCGCTGATCCGGCGTATCGGCGCGGCGCTCGACGGCACCGCGGATCGCGTGATCGTCGTCGGTCACACGGACGATCGACCACCACTTGCGAGCGGGCAAAGCAACTGGCAGCTCTCGCTTGCACGCGCGTCCTCCGTCGTCGAGCTGCTGCGCGAAGAAGCAGGCAGGCCCGAGCGCTTTCTCGCGCAAGGACGCGGCGCGCTCGATCCGATCGCGTCGAACGATTCCGCCGCGGGACGCGCGCGCAACAGGCGTGTCGTCATCACCGTGCTTGCGCCGGGCGCGGCCTTATGAGTGCGCGACGGGCAGTGTCCGCCGCGCTTGTCGGAGATGAGAAAAGTGATCCCTCGCATAGTTGAACGCGTGAGCTGGCGTACATTCGCTGCGGCCTTGGCGATGCTCCTCGGACTCACGCTGATTTGGCATCAGGCGCCGCGCGTCGGCTACAACGGCCGCACCCCGTTTGCCAGCCCGTCGGCACGCGCGTGGCTCGTGGTTGCGCTCTTCGCATGCTGGGCGGCATTCGCGCTCGGGCGTTGGCTCGTGCAATGCCTGCGCGATGTACGCATCGTGCGCAAGGCGCCGCGCAACGAAACGCAGGACGATAGCCAGGCGCAGGCCGATGCAGCCGCGGCCGACACGGCAAGACGCACGCGGGCGGCGCTCGAGCGCAGCTTTCGCCGCGCGCTCGCGCTGATCCGCGGCAACGGGTTGCCGGGCGCCGGCCGTTGGCGCGCGCGCAAGCTGCCGTGGTATCTCGTGCTCGGCGAGCACGGCACTGGCAAGAGCGCGATGCTGGAGGCGAGCGGGCTCGAATTTTCGCATGAGCGTGCGCTTGCGGAGGTCGACGACGATCTTGCGCCGTACCGCTGGTGGCTCGCCAACGAGGCGATCCTCATCGAAGCCTCGCCGCACGGGGACGACGCGAACGACGGCTGGCAAGCGTTGCTGCGCAAGCTCCGGCAAACCCGGCGGATGCGCGCGATCGATGGCGCCATCGTCACGGTCGACGCAGGATGGCTGGACGACAGCGCCGCATCGGCGCGCGAGGGCCGGGCCGCATCGATACGCGAGCGCATCGATGCGATGCATCGCACATTCGGCATTCGCTTTCCGGTTTATGTCGTCGTGACGCGATGCGACCGGCTACCGGGTTTCGAGCCGTTTTTTGAATCGCTGGACGAGGGAGCGCGGGCTCAGGTGTGGGGCACGACGTTCGAGGTCGATAGCGACGCGGGCTCGCCGCTCGCATCTTTCGGCAGCCGGTTCGATGCGCTCGTGCGCCGGCTGCAGGCGCGAGTCGTCGAATCGTTGCCGTCGTCCGGCGAACCGGGGCTCAGTGCGCCGATCTACGGATTTCCCGTGCGATTCGCTGCGCTCGGTCAGTCGTTGCGCGGCTTTTTGCAGGAGGCGTTCGGTGCGTCGCCGTACATGGACGACGCCATGCTGCGCGGCGTCTACTTCACGGCGGCTCCGCCGGCCGCCTGCGAGAGTCGTGGCGAGCGCAGCGGCCGGCGGCGCGGCTACTTCATCGAGCGGCTTTTGCGTGAAGTCGTGTTTCGCGAGGCAGGCCTCGCAGGCCGGCGGCTTCCGTCGACGCGCCGGCAGCGCGTCGCGCGCCGGGCGACTTGGGCCGCTATCGCCCTTGGCACGCTCGTTGTGGCTGCGTGCCTCGCGATCAGCTACGAACGCAATCTCGCATCGATAGCGGCCCTCGAGCGCGCGGACCTGAGGTTGACTCAGCTGGCCCGCGTCGGCGTGGACTCGGACGCGCCGGCTTCGATGCTGCCGGTGCTCGATGCCGCGAGGAATCTGCCGCTCGGTTATGCGCAGC
>NZ_JBMRBK010000042.1:0-87541 GCF_057351765.1 Trinickia sp.
GCTTTGATCGCCTGCGCTATCCTGCGCCTGGTGCTGCTGGGCCAATTTGCCGAGTTCATCGTGCTGCCGCTGCGCTTGCGCCAGACGCGACGCCGGTTCGCTCACATCCGAAATGTGCGACTGCCCCGATCGCCGAGCTTCAGTACTAAGCAACATCCCCCTGCCCGAGCGAATCGCCCCGACTGCATCAGTGCGCAGCTCGAACCCCTCGCCCCGCGCATCCTGCCGCCCCTGCCAATCCTCGATCCGCGTAATGCTCCCCAACGACAACTGACTGGCCGCATGGTCGCTGCGTAGCTGCGTCTGAATGGCGTTGGCCGTGTCATCGAAAACCAAGTGATTGCTGCGCCCGCCACCCCGGTTGCCGGTATTGCCCACGAGTTCACGACTACGAATCCCCGTCAGTGCTCGTTGATGCGGCAACCGCCATGCCGGCAGGTTCATCGCGCTCCCCACGCGCCCGGTCACTAGGGGATGGTCGGGGTTCCCGTCAATCCATTGCACGACCACCTCGGAGCCAATCCGAGGCAGTGCGCTCATGCCTTGACTGCCGCCCGCCCAGCCGCTCGATACGCGCACCCACGTCGTGTACTTGCCCTCTCGATCCCAATGGAATTGCAGCAGCACACGCCCGTACTCGTCGGTATATAAGCTCTCGCCCTCGGGGCCGACCACGATCGCCGTCTGCGGCGCCAAGATCCGTGTATCGACGCTGTTCAATCCGCGCATCGGACGCCACGGCGTGGTTTTCTTCACGCACGTGAATCGGTTGCTGTACGTCGCCTGCGCGCCGACTCCCTGAAGGTAGTTGTTCGTCGCAACGTGATGCGCAAAGGTAATCAGATATTCATCATCGAAATGGCTGGCGCTGATCGAATATCCGAAGTGGTCGGTCAACTGAAACCATCGCCCCGGCATCACGAAGCGGTTGTTGCCGGTGGCCTCCCACTCACGTGCAATCGCCTCGATGGCTTCGATACGGCGACTGGTTTGCCACTCCCCATCTTCCAGGTCACGGTGTGCATACTGGCCCGCATAGTCGTACCACTCCAGCTTCTGCCCGCGATCGCTCGCCCATGCGTCGGTGCGCGCATCGACGAAACCGCCGCTACGCGCGTTCAAATGGGGCATGGCCTTGAAGTCGGTAGTCGACTCACCAATGTGCGTGGACGTGACTTGTTGAATGAACGACCACGATGCGATCCCGTCCGCTTCCTGTGAGCCGGCTTGGCTCTGGTAAGGAACCTTGGGGCTTTCACCGTCGATGACCGGCTCCTGACGCCCCGGATCGGAGATGATCAGCTTGTGCTCCGTCGCCGTGTGCTCGTACCAGTAGCACAGCCCCAAGTGCTCCCAGCGGCGGTGCACGTAGTTATGGTCGTGCTCGCCAAACTGGCACGCCATCGTCATCGAAGGGTCCTTCTGATAGACCTTCCACTGCCAGACCGCCAGCGTGCCGTAATCCGAGAAGATGGTGGCAGTTTGGCCTCGGATATCCTGATCCAGGAACAGCCGGTTGTTCTTGCGTAGCGTCAGGTACCGGGTCCAGGGGCCCATTTCGGCTTCGTAAAAAACGATGCCCCCGTCGCTCCGCACGAGCCGAAACGAGAAGATATGGCCGTTGAAATGCCGGTAGCTGCCGTCGTTGCGCAGCAGTTTCACTGTAATGAGCTTACCGACGAAGTCATTCGGATCAAGCTTGGCGTTATCCGACAGGATCTCGATCACAAATCGGAAATCGCGCGAGAGCGATTCCTCGCCTTCGAGGCGATTCACCAACAGGATCTCGGACGGGGCATTGCCTTCCGGGAATGACAGCGTCAACAGCCGACCATGCTGCATCCCTGCGGCGATCTTTCGAAGATCTTGGACAGACAAGTTTGTATTCATTGGCAAGCCTGACGAATAAGCCGGCATTCAGAGTCGCGCGATTTTACATAGATTTTCTTCAAGCCCAATATCCCAAAGCATTGTTGGGATTGACCGTAAGCTCGAGAGGCAAATGTTGCCGACACATTTATGGTTTGCGGCAGTTATTTCCAAATCGACAACTCTGCTTTTCACAATAGCGCAGCCCCGCCCATCACCGGCTCACCTCGCCATAAAACAGTGCCGCTATGACGACCGGAACCACTGCTGGAACCGCTAATCAATTGAACGAAACTGTTGGATGGCGCGTACGGCGCAAAGAAGCGCTCCATCACGCGCGCGGACACGGCCACGCTATGCGCGACACAGCGTTGCTCGTCGATTTCCAGCGTGATCTCGATCCCGCGCACCATGGCCGGCTGCGGCTTTCTCGCCATGAGTGTCATGACCGACCGGTGCTTTAAGCCCGTGATACCGTCGATGTGCTGCGCCTGTGAAGGCGAAAGTGGGGTGACCCGTTTCCGTGGTGGTAGCCGATCGCGCTGTGTCGGCGGCCGAGGTTGTACCAACCCTCGATGAAGGCGAACAGCTCACGTCGAGCTTGCTCGTATGACGCCTCGCTCCGGTTCGATGCCCAAAGGAAATCCCCTTGGGGGACACCGTTGCCCTTTCAGGCATGAGGCGAGGACTCCCAGGTAAGAACGCACTCCTTCATCGCACAACCGCCGCATCTACGCCGCTCCGCTTTGGTCACAAGAGCTTCGCGGTTCTTTGCCCGCTCGCCCTGCTCGGCGGCGCCTTCTATACGGTTCGTGTTCATCGGCTCGCGATTTACGCTCCACGCTTCCTCCCCACACTCAGTCGCCCTCGTGCAGTTGCGCTTCACTTCATTCGCTGTGACCAGCTTATGGCGGGACTTACACCCGCAGGCGTGCGCCCATCCTGGGCGCACAAAGCAAAAAGGTCTGATTTCGCGATGAAATCAGACCTTCGAATGCTGTTTGGTTGCGGGGGTAGGATTTGAACCTACGACCTTCGGGTTATGAGCCCGACGAGCTGCCAGACTGCTCCACCCCGCGTCAGAGAAAAGAAGTATATCCGCTTTCTCAAGACGCGTCAAACATTGCGCCTGGTCACCGCGCTCAACGCGGCAACGCAAACGCATACACCTTGCCATCGCCGGCCAGATAAAGCCGGCCGTTCGCGGCAACGATCGTCGAAAAACGGCGCAGCCCCGGCATGCGGTCCTCGTCTCCACCACCGGAGAAAACGGGCTCCCCATTGTCGGCACGAAAGCCGTGGAGGCGGTCGTCGCGTTCCGCGCCCGCGATCCAGACGATGCGGTTCGAGTGGCCATCGCTCGTCGTCGTGATCGGGTTGCCGCCGCCCTCCATTGGGCGGCACCATGCGGACTTGATGCCGCCCTTGCCCACGCCGTCGATGCGCAGCACGGTCACCCCCGCCCCTCGTCCGCCGCCCGGACACGATTCGAGTTGAGCCGCACTTCGGAAGGCAACGAAGGCGGCATCGCCATCGGCCCAGGTTGCCGGTGCCGTGAGAATAGGCGCGCCCGATACCGCGCTGGCCTCGAGCGCACCGCCGATTCCGCCAAGCTTGTCGCGATCGAGCAAATACGCCTTGCCATCCTTGCCAAGCGCCAGCATCAACCGACGCCCATGCACGGTGATCGGCACCGCACTCGTAGCACCAAGGTCGCTGTCGTCGCTATCGAGTTGCTGCCAGTCGGAAGGGGCAAAAAAATCGCTTCGATCCGACGAGCGCGTGAGTTCGGGGCTGAGCCGAATGACCGCCTCACCGTCGGCCCATGACTTCGCGCCCGACGTGTTGCCCGTTGTCACGAACAGATGATCCTCAGCCGCGACGATGCCGGCCGGCGCCCAGATCCCGCCCCGCGTGCCGCGCGTATGCCACTCGCCCGATACGGCCGGCGCGTCGAGCGCAAGGGCGACCACGCGCCCGCGGTACGCGCCGCAATCTCCCGTATGTCCGCCGTACGGAACGAAGAGCCGCCCGCCCGCGAGCACGAGCGCGCCGCGCTGGTTTTGCACCGTTGCATCGAATGCGGTACCGAGCGCCTTCACGCCGGCCGCGACGTCGACAGGCCATCCTTTCAGCACCGATCCGTCGCGCAGCGCGAGTCCGAAGATGAGATGCTTGAGCCCCTTTCCGTCCTTCACCATCGCATCCAGGTAAAGGGCGCCTTTCGTGGGATCGATGACAGGCGTGCCCGTCACGCCGAGCGGATCGATATCGCCGCACGGCAAATCGCCGCGCCGGGCCGGCTGGCCAAGCGCACGCTTCCAGACGACACGGCCCGTCGTCGCGTCGAGCGCATAAACGATGTTCGATTCCGTCGCGACGATCACGAGCCCGACGCTCGCTCCAGGCGGATGCCAGTACAGCGGTTGCGCGTAGACATGCCCTTCGATCGTGCCATCGAAGCCGCTGTCGCGGCGAAGCTGTCCCGCGTTCTCCCACGTCAGATCACGTATCACGTACTGACCGGCGCGATCGGCCGACCGGTGATACCCGAGCACCGAGCCACCGCCGAGCGACCACGCCGAAGCGGCGCGCATGAAGATCAGGACTGCGAAGGAAACCAGCACGACGAGCGGCACCGCGACGCGCGCGATGAACGCCGGGGTGCGGCCCGCGACAGTGGAATCGCCGGGCTGCGGCAAAGGCGGTTTTTCCACGATAGGCTCCTGACGTCGATCGCGAGAATCATGCTACAAAACCCGCGTCGGCGTGCGCCAATTGCGCACGCCAAAAGCGTCCGTACGCCCAAAATGCGTCAGTGCGAATGCCGCGGATCGCCCCGCGTTTCGATGACCTTCAGGTAAAGCGTCGCGGGCTCCAGGCAGCCGCCTGTCGAAAGCTGTCCGACGAATTGCCGATAGATTTCCTGCCACGGCGTTTGCGACGGCGGCACGTTCGCGGCGGTCTCGCCACGGCGTCGCGCGAGCTCCGTTTCATCGACGAGCACATCGACCCTGCGCGCGTTCAGATCGACGCGAATCCGATCGCCGGTGCGCAACAGCGCAAGCCCTCCGCCTACCGCCGACTCCGGCGACATGTTGAGAATCGACGGACTCGCCGATGTGCCGCTTTGTCGGCCATCGCCCAAGCAGGGCAGCGAATCGATGCCCTGCTTGATGAGCGCCGCGGGCGGTGCCATGTTCACGACTTCGGCGCTGCCCGGATAACCCACCGTGCCGCAACCGCGAATGACGAGAATGCAGTGCTCGTCAATGTCGAGCGATGGATCGTTGATGCGTGCGTGATAGTCCTCGGGACCGTCAAAGACGATCGCGCGGGCTTCGAAACGATTTTCGGCGCCCGCCTCGCTCAGGTACGTTCGGCGAAACGCCTCGCCGACGACCGACATCTTCATGATCGCGCTGTCGAAGAAATTGCCGCCGAGCACGATGAACCCGGCGCGATGCTTGAGCGGCGCATCGCAACGCCGAATGACGTCGCCGTCCGCGTCAGGTGCGGCTTGCGCGATCTCGGCGATCGTGCGGCCCGATACGGTGGCGCACGCTCCGTTGAGCCGCCCCGCGGCATGCAGTTGCCGGAGCACGGCTGGCACGCCGCCCGCACGATGAAAGCCCTCGCCAAGATACTCGCCGGCCGGCATGCAGTTGACGATGAGCGGTACGTCCTCGCCGAACCGCTGCCAGTCGGTCAGATCCAGCTCGATACCCATGTGCCGCGCAATGGCGATCAGATGCGGCGGACAATTGGTCGACGCGCCCAGCGCCGAGGCGACGACGATCGCGTTTTCGAACGCCTCGCGCGTCATGATGGCAGAGGGCCGCACATCTTCGCGCACGAGATCGACGATGCGCTTGCCGGTCACATATGCCATCTGAGCACGCTCGCGATAGGCGGCCGGGATCGACGCGCATCCCGGCAGCGACATGCCGAGCGCTTCGGCAAGCGCGTTCATCGACAGCGCGGTGCCCATCGTATTGCAATGTCCGATCGACGGCGAAGCGGCGACGGT
Source organism: Trinickia sp. (assembly GCF_057351765.1). Taxonomy (NCBI): domain Bacteria; kingdom Pseudomonadati; phylum Pseudomonadota; class Betaproteobacteria; order Burkholderiales; family Burkholderiaceae; genus Trinickia; species Trinickia sp. The sequence goes on from NZ_JBMRBK010000042.1 coordinate 5,900, forward strand.
GAGCTCCATGAACCCCTCGTAGTCGATCTCGCCGGCGGCCAGCAGATTGCGCGCGTGCCAGATGACGGTTCCGGATCCGACGCGCCGGCCATTGAACCAGCCGTCGAGCATGGGGCCGCCGGAGAGCACGATGGCAGGCATGTCGACGGTGGCCGCGGCCATGAGACAAGCCGGGGTGGTCTTGTCGCACCCCGTCGTCAGCACGACGCCGTCGAGCGGAAAACCGTGCAGGATCTCCACCAGCCCGAGATAGGCCAGATTGCGGTCGAGCGCGGCAGTCGGCCGGCGCGACTGCTCCGCGAGCGGATGAACGGGAAATTCCATCGGAATGCCACCCGCGTCGCGAATGCCTGCCTTCGTCCGCTGCGCGAGCTCGATGTGGTGCCGGTTGCACGGTGCCAGATCGCTGCCCGTCTGCGCGATGCCGATGATCGGGCGGCCCGACTGCAACTCCTCGCGCGTCAGACCGTAGTTCATGAAACGTTCGACGTAGAGCGCCGTCATGTCGGCATTGGCGGGATCGTCGAACCACTTCTGGCTGCGCAGTTTGCGCATAGGGGAGGAAGCCATGTCGGTTGTCGTCTTCGTCATCGAGAGAGAAAGTTCGCGTTCAAGTGCCGTACCATCCGGCGTCGACGAAATACTCGCGCCCCGAGCATCGCTCCCCGTCGTCCGAGGCGAGGAACAGCGCCATGCGCGCGACATGCTCGGGCTCGATGCGTTGCGGCAGGCACTGACCGGCGACGAGCTTCGCTTCGCTATCGGCCGATTGCCACAGTTTCATCTGACGCGGCGTTCGGACGGCACCCGGCACGATCGCGTTCACGCGAATGCCGAAGCGGCCCAGATCGCGGGCGAGGCCGCGTGTCATTCCTTCCACGCCCGCCTTCGCGGTCATGTAGATCGACAGTTCGGGCAAAGCCAGATGCCACGAGATCGAGCCGAAATTGAGAATAACACCGTGCCCCGCGCGCTTCATTGCGGCCGCCGCATGCTGAGCACAGAAAAACTGGTGGCGCAGGTTGACGGCGATGCGCTCGTCCCAGTAGGAAGGCGTGACTTCGTCTAGAGCGTGGCGGTCGTCGTTCGCTGCGTTATTGATGAGCACGTCGATCGTCTGCGACGCCGCTTCGATATCGGCGAACACTGCCGCCAGCGAGTCGAGATTGCGCAGATCGCAACGATAAAAGCGCGGTATGTGCGCGCAGTCGGCCAGACGCGTCACGAGTGCGCGCGAATCGTCCTCGGCCACGTCGATGAACGATACGCGCGCGCCCTGCCGCGCGAACGCTTCCACGATCGCGGCACCGATGCCGCTGCCGCCCCCCGTCACGACGACGGACTTGCCGGTAAGACTCGGATAAATTGCGTACGACATGCGAATTCCAAGAGTTGCGAATCTGGGGCGCGTCTGGCCGCCCCGGTTTCAACGCCGGTTCGATCCGGACACCACGTCGATCCAGACCGCCAGAACAAGAATGCCGCCTTTCACGATCATCTGCCAATAGGCATCGACATCGAGCATCGACATGCCGTTATCGAGACTCGCCATGACGAGCGCGCCGATCAGCGCCCCGTAAACGGTGCCCGAACCGCCGCGCATCGACGTGCCGCCGATGAAACAGGCCGCGATCGCGTCGAGTTCGCCCATCGTGCCGGCAGACGGCGAGCCGGCCGCGAGCCGGGCGGTATTCACGATGCCGGCGAATGCGCACATGAGCCCCATCAGCGCGAACACGGCGAGCTTCACGCGGTTCGTGTCTACGCCGGATAGGCGCGTCGCTTCCAGGTTCGAGCCGACCGAGTAAATCCGGCGTCCGAAGACGGTCTGCGTCGCGATCCAGCTGAATACGCCCAGCAGCACCAACACGAGCAGCACGGGCAGCGGGATGCCGCCGTAGCTGTCCAGCACGGCAACGAACACCCCGAGAATGGCGCCGGCACCCACGACCTTGGCCACATCCTGCCAAAGCGGCAGGAGAGCCAGATCGTAGCGGCGGCGGTTGGCACGCTGGCGCACCGTCAACAGCGTGAGGAGCGCGAACAGAACCACCGCCAGTGCAATCCCCGCCGCCCGCGGCAAATAACCCTGGCCGATGAAGACGAATGGGTCGGAGACCGGCGCGATGGTCGAACCGCCCGTGATACCGAGCAACACGCCGCGATAGGCGAGCATGCCGCCCAATCCGACGATGAACGATGGTATGCGCCGGTACGTCGAAAGCCATCCGTTGAAGAGTCCGGCCAGGATGCCCAGCACCATCACGGCCGGCACGGTCAGCCCGATGGGCCAGTGCCGGTTGGCATCGAGGATCGCCGCGACGCCGCCCAGCAAACCGAGCAGCGAACCCACCGACAGATCGATTTCACCGGCAATGATGATGAACACCATGCCGCACGCCAGCATGCCGCTCACGGCCATCTGTCGCAGCAGATTGGAAAGGTTGCGCGGTGTGGCGAACGCGCCGTGCGTCAGTACCGCGAAGAAGACCCAAATCACCGCCACCGCAAGGAGCAGCGCAAGAATCTTGTAGCGCGCGAACAGTTGCCTGATGCGCTCGGTGCCCGGCAGCGAGCGTTCGTCTGTCGTTCCGGCACGGCTTGGGGAAATCGTTTCGGGAGTCATGCGGCATTGGCCTCGTTCTGTTGCGCCTGGCGGCCGGCAGGCTGAATCGCGGCCGTCAGGATCTGCTCTTGCGTGAGCCCGTCGTTGACAAAATCGCCGCGCACTTCGCCTTCGCCGATCACGAGAACGCGGTCGCTCAAACCAAGTACTTCGGGCAGCTCCGACGAGACGACGATGATCGCCATACCCGTTTTCGCGAGCTCGAAGATGAGTTTGTAGATTTCGTACTTCGCGCCGACGTCGACCCCACGCGTCGGTTCGTCGAGAATCAGCACCTTGGGATGCGTCAGCAGCATGCGGGTGAGGACCGCCTTTTGCTGATTGCCGCCCGAGAGGTTCGCAATCGGCAGCATCGGATGCGCGGCGCGCACCGAAAGACGCTTCATCTCCGTGCGGATCGTATCGAGTTCGGCCGCGGCGTCGAGCGCGCCGTGCCGGGTGAAGCGCTGCAATACCGACAGCGTGATGTTGTGGCCGACGCCCAGGAGCGGCACGATGCCGTGCCGCTTACGATCTTCGGGCACCATCGCAATGCCCGCGCGAATCGCGTCGGCTGGGCTTCGAATCGACAACGGCTGCCCGTTCAGCAGCACGTGTGCGGTGCTCGTTCCGGCATAGGCGCCAAAAACGGCCTGCATCAGTTCCGTGCGGCCCGAACCGACGAGGCCCGCGACGCCTAGAATCTCGCCGCGCCGCACGTTGAACGACACGTCGTCGACTCGCTTGCGCCGCGGGTTCGTGACATCGAGACAGGTGACGTTACGCGCTTCGAAAACCGTCTCGCCGATCTCGTGGGGCTCGCGCGGAAAAAGATTCGTGATCTCGCGGCCGACCATCATCGCGATGATTTGCTCGGTCGTCAGGCCGCGCATGGGCTGCGTCGCGATATGGCGTCCGTCGCGGATCACGGTGACCGTGTCGCACACCGCCTCGACCTCGTCGAGCTTGTGCGAAATGTAGACGCACGCCACGCCGCGCCGCTTCAGATCGCGCACGATATCGAGCAGGATCCGCGTTTCCGTCGCGGTGAGCGATGAGGACGGCTCGTCGAGAATCAGGAGCCGCGCCTTTTTGTTCAGCGCCTTGGCGATCTCGATCAGTTGCTGATGCCCGCCGCCATAGTTCATGACGGGCTGGGCGACGTTGATGCCGGCGATGCCGAGTCCGCGCAGCAATTCGTCCGCGCGCTGGTACATCGCCGCGTAGTTCATGCGAGCACCCGGCAGCGTGAGCTCGTTGCCGAGGAAGATGTTCTCGGCCACCGACAGCTCGGGCACGAGCATCAGTTCCTGATGAATGATGACGATGCCGGCGCGCTCGGTGTCGCGCACGCTCGCCGCCTTGAGCTCGGCGCCATCCCAGACGATCGATCCCTCCCAGGTGCCATGGGGATAGACACCCGACAACACTTTCATCAACGTCGATTTGCCTGCGCCGTTCTCGCCGCACAGACCGAGACACTCGCCGGGCGAAACGCGCAGGTCGATGCCGTCCAACGCCTTCACGCCCGAGAACGTCTTGACGATGCCTTTCATCGTCAGCAAAGCTTGCGTCATTCGATTCATCCACGTCGATGCGCGCGCACCGCCGCCGGCCGGGGCCGGGCAGCAGTGCCGCGCGAATGCCTTCGCGTCAATTGCTCGAAAGCTGCGTCTGCGTATAGAAGCCGTCCTTGACGACGACGTCGACGTTTTTCTTGGTGAGCAGGATCGGCTGCAACAGTATCGTGTCGACCTTCTTCTTGCCGTTGTCGTACTGAGCGTTGAAGGCGGGTTTCTGGCCCTTGGCCAATTGCACGGCGAGCTTCGCCGCCTCGCTTGCGATTTGCCGGATCGGCTTGTAGACCGTCATCGTCTGCGTGCCGGCCATCACGCGCTTGACCGCCGCCAGATCGGCATCCTGGCCCGAGACCGGAACCTTGCCCGCCAAGTGCTGCGCCGCCAGCGCCTGGATCGCGCCGCCCGCCGTACCGTCGTTCGAGGCGACGATCGCGTCGATCTTGTTGCTGTTGGCCGTCAACGCGTCTTCGACGATGCGCAGCGCATTCGATGCGCTCCATTCGGGCACCCACTGTTGACCGACGACCTTGATATCGCCTCGATCGATCGCCGGCTTGAGCACTTTCAATTGCCCTTCACGCAGCATCTTTGCGTTGTTGTCCGTCGGCGCGCCGCCGAGCAGGAAGTAGTTGCCCTTCGGCTGAGCGTCGAAGACACCCTGCGCCTGCAGTTCGCCGACCTTTTCGTTGTCGAAGGAGATATAGGCGTCGACATCGGCATCGAGAATCAGCCGGTCGTACGAGATCACCTTGATGCCAGCCTTCTTCGCTTCGGCGACGACGTTGCCGAGCGTCTTCGAATTGAACGGCACGATGACGATCACATCGACGCCGCGCGAGATGAGGTTTTCGATCTGGGCATTCTGGCGGGCCTCGCTCGCATCGGCCGACTGCACGGAGACCGTCGCGCCGAGCTTCTTCGCGGCTTCGACGAAATAGTCGCGATCGCGCGACCAGCGCTCGACGCGCAGATCGTCGATGCAAAAACCGATTTCGGGGTGATCCTTGCTCGCATGCGCGAGCGGGGCGGCCGCCGACAAACCGGCGACGATGGCCGTGCATATCAGCGAACTCAAGAACGAACGACGCTTTGCGGATTGCATGTCTCACTCCTTTTTATATTGGGCTTGACGCCGCGGCAGACGAAAAGCGCTCGGGTGGCGGCAACCTCGTCTGTCGGGCGGGCTTCGACGCGCCGGCGTGCACAGCATGCCGCCCTCGAAGTGACGCCATACTGCCGCGCGGCCCGGGCCGCGACAATTACGAAATTGCGCATCCGCCATAACGTTTCTTGCGGGTGCCGGGCACACGTCTTACGCGTAACGGCTTTCGCGCCTAAAATCGCGGAGCAGCGAGACAAGAATCGATACCGGAGACGAGCATGCACGAGACACCGCGCCCCCGCGCGCGAACGCCGCGATGACGAAGCCGTCCGTGCCGCCCAAGGCGCACCGCATCGCCCTGCTCTTCAATGCCAACAAGGTCTACGATCGCGAGATCATTACCGGCGTCGGCAATTATTTGCTGTCCACGCGCATCGGGTGGGACGTCTTTCTCGAAGAGGATTTCCGCTGCAGGCTGACGGGCATCGAGCGCTTCGACGGCGACGGCATCATTGCGGATTTCGACGATCCGGCCGTCAGCGAAGCGCTCGAAGGCTCGCCGCTGCCCGTCGTGGCGGTGGGTTCGTCCTACGAGGACCCGTCGGACTATCCGTCCGATGTCCCATATATTGCGACGGACAACGTCAAGCTGGTCTCGCTCGCCTATACGCATCTGATCGGCGCGGGCTTGCAGCATTTCGCGCTGTACAGCCTGCCGCCCACGCCGAATCACCGCTGGGCCCATCAGCGTGAGCTCGCGTTCGCGCGCCTGCGCCGCGCCGATGGCCGAACGCCCGAGGATATCGAAGGCGAAATCTATCGCGGTCTCAGCACGAGCGCGCCCACGTGGGACCAGGCGATCGAGCAGCTCACGGGCTGGCTGCACGCGCTGCCGAAGCCCGTGGGCATCATCGCCGTGACCGACGCACGAGCGCGGCACCTGCTCCAGGCGTGCCTGATGTCGGGTATTCCCGTACCCGAGGACGTCGCCATCATCGGCATCGACAACGATCCGCTCGCGCGCACGCTCACGCGCATTCCGCTGTCGTCGGTCATTCAAGGCACCGAAGAAATGGGGCGTACGGCCGCCCATCTGCTGCATCAAATGCTGCATGGGGCGCGCTTCGGGGCGCGCCGCATCCTCGTGCCGCCCGTCGGCATCAATGTGCTCGAATCGACGAAGCATCGCCCCATCGCCAGCCCGTATGTCGCGCGTGCCCGTCATTTCATCCGGCAATACGCCTGCCAGGGCATCCGCACGGAACAGGTCGCGGACTACGTGGGCGTCTCGCGCTCGTCACTCGAAGAGCATTTTCGCCGCGAGCTGAGCTGCACGATCCACCAGGAAATCCTGCGGCAGAAACTCGATGCCGCGAAAGCGCTGCTGGCGCGGCGCGACATGGCGACGGCGGAGGTCGCCATTCGCTGCGGGTTTACTTCGCTACAGTACATGCACGCCGTCTTTCGTCGCGAGCTCGGCTGCACGCCGCGCGAATTCCAGGAGCGCGCGAGCGCACCGGCGACGGGGTGAATCGGCGCCGGCCCCTTTTCTCTTTTCCTCTCTTTACCGTCTCTTCACTTCACGATACGTCATGATCAACACCGCAATACCGTGTTCCGAACCGTGGGGCATGCTGCCCGGCTCGCAACCTGTGCGTCTGTTCACGCTGCGCAACGCCCAGGGCATGAAAGTCGCCATCAGCGACCTCGGCGCGACGCTCGTGTCGTGGCTCGCCCCCGATCGCGCGGGACGCCTGGGCGATGTCGTGCTCGGCCACGACACGCCCGCCGAATACCTTGCCTCCACGGCTTACATGGGTGCGACCGTCGGGCGATGGGCGAACCGCATCGCCGGCGCGCGGTTCGTGCTGGACGGCGTCGAGTACACGCTCGATCGCAACGAAGGACCAAATCTGCTGCACGGTGGCAATGCCGGCTTTCATCGCGCGCTGTGGGACGCCGAGGAAGACGACGGCGGGCTCGTCATGCGACTTCACTCGGAGGAAGGCGAAGCGGGCTTTCCGGGGAACGTGGATGTCACGGTGCGCTACTCGCTCGACGACGAAGGCGAGCTCAGCATCGAATACGGGGCCCGCAGCGACGCACCGACGCCGATCAACCTGACGAACCATGCGTACTTCAATCTGACGGGCGAACCGGGCACCGATATTCGCGGCCATGTCGTATCGATCGAATCGGACCGCTTTTTCGAGGTCGATGGGGCGCTGATCCCATGCAGCGAGTCGCTCGTTGCCGGCAACGCATTCGATTTTCGACAAAGCGCGCCGATCGGTGCGCGGCTCGACTGGCCCCACGAGCAGCTGACGCTCGCGGGCGGCTTCGATCACTGCTACGTACTGCCCGGCACGGCGCTGGAAGGGCGGCCCGTGCGTGAGGTCGCGCGCGTGTACGACCCCTCGAGCGGCCGCGAGCTGACGGTCTCGACCGATCAGCGCGGCTTGCAGTTCTATACGGGCAATTTCCTCGATGACGAGCCGGGGCGCAACGGCAGCCGGTACGCGCGGCACGCCGGGTTTTGCCTCGAGGCCGGCGCCTTTCCGAACGAGATCAACCGGCTCGAACGCGATCATTTGATCGTGCGGCCCGACAAGCCGTATCGTCAGGTGACGAAGTACCGGCTCGGCGTGGCCGCGAACGCTTGAAGCCGGCCTGCGCGCTCGACGCGATCCATCAGTATCCGTAGAACTCTTCGCTGTGGATCGCGTCGTCGGCAATGCCGATGTCGCTCAATGTCTGGTAGACGTCGCTTACCATGGCCGGCGGCCCCGCCAAGTAATAAAGGGGCTCGTTGACATGGCCCATCACCTGCCGCAGCAACGCCTCGTCGATTCGGCCGATATGGCCGTTCCAATGGATATTCGATTTTCCGGGCTGGGTCATCGTCGCCACGAGCCGGAAGTTCGAATTCGCGCGCTCGAGCTGTGTCAGCTCGGAAATGAAGGGGGCATCCTCGGGGCGGCGGTTGCAATAGACGAGCATGAGAAGCTGCGGAGCTTGATCGTGAGCCGCCTGGCGGAGCATGCTCATGAACGGCGTGATGCCAATGCCGCCCGCGATGAGAACGGCCGAGCGCTTTGCATCCTTTTGCACGAGCGAACCGAACGGCCCGTCGAGCCGGACCTTGGCGCCCAGCGGCAACCGCTTCAATGCCTGCTTGAACGGGCTGTCGCGCATGCGTGTGGCGATCGCCAGCCCGTCCTCGGATGGCGCGGTCACGATCGAAAACGTGTGCCGCGCACCGCGCGCCGCCTCGATTTCGCTCTCGACGAGCACCAGATCCATCGCCTGGCCGGCCTTGAACTGGAACCCGTCTGGGCGTTCAAACCCAAACAGCATCGTGTCCATCGCCACGATATCGCGTACTTTCAGCGTCGTATCGTAAGTGCTCATGGGCGTGCCTCCGGCTCCGTAGCTTTCCCGCATCATCCTGCAATGCGAACGATCCGTCCAGTAGCCGGCTGCGGCGGCTCGAGCGGACTGAAACGCATCGTTCCCTAGTCCGCCTCGTCGTCCCAGCGCGAATCGCGCACCTGTACGATGCCCGAATCGATGCGCACGTCGAACGTCGGCACGTCTTCATAAGCCGGCGGACTCATCGCTTTGCCCGTCCGGATGCAAAAGCGCGCTCCATGACGAGGGCATACGACGACATCGCCCTGTACCTCGCCTCCCGTCAGCACGCCTCCATCATGGGTGCACCTGTCCTCGATCGCATAGCAGGTGCCATCCACATTGAAGACCGCGATCGGCACGCCATCCACATCGGTCGTTTTCGACGAACCGGGCGGCAAACCTTCGACGGGTGCAACATCGATCCAGCCGGACATCAGAGCATCCCCAATTGCAGCCGTGCGGCCTCCGACATCCGATCCCGGTCCCACGGCGGATCCCACACGAGCTCGACCGTCGCGTCGTTGACGCCGGCAACCGAAAGCACCGCATCCTCTACGATCGAGGGAAACGTCTGCGCCACCGGGCAACCGGGCGCGGTCAACGTCATGCGGATCGCGATCCGCCCCGCGGCCTCGTCGACATCGAGCGCATAGATGAGACCGAGATCGTAGATGTTGACGGGAATCTCGGGATCGTAGACGGTCCGCAACGCCTCGACGACGCGCTCCTCGAGTTCACCCTCGCTCGACTGGTCGATCCGGTCGCTTCGTTTGAGCCAATCCATCGCAGTCATCGCATCGTCCTCATTCCGTCGATACCGTCTCGCCCGCATCGTTCAATGCAGCACGCAACGTGTGCCACGCCAGCGTCGCGCATTTGATGCGCGCAGGGAATTCACGCACGCCAGCCAGCGTCGCCAGCTTGCCCAGCGCTTCGCGCTCGTCGGCCGATGGCTCGCGTTGCTCGGTCACCATCGCGTGAAACCGTTCGAACAGCGCCTGCACTTGCGTCTCGCTTTTGCCGACGAGCGCCTCCGTCATCATCGATGCCGATGCGGTCGCAATCGCACATCCCGAGCCTTCGAAGCGCACGGACTTCACGATGCCGTCCTCGACGAGCAGATAGAGCGAAATCCGATCGCCGCACAGCGGGTTATAGCCGACGGCCTTGTGATTGGCATCCGCCAGCGCCCCGCGGTTGCGCGGGTGCCGGTAGTGATCGAAAATCACCTCCTGGTAGAGCTCACGCAGATCGCTCATCGGCCGAATACCTCCTGTACCTTCGACAGCCCGCGCAGCAACGCGTCGACGTCGGCACGCGTGTTGTACAGCCCGAACGATGCCCTCACCGTCGCCGGCACCCCGAAGCGCTGCATGACGGGCATTGCGCAATGGTGTCCGGCTCGCACGGCAACACCCTCGTGATCGAGAATCGTGCCGACATCGTGCGCATGGACGTCGTCCTGAACGAACGAGAGCACGCCGGCCTTCTCGCGCGCGGTACCGATCAGGCGTATATGCGGGAGCGCCCCGACGGCCTGCGTCGCATACGCGAGCAGCGCCGCTTCGTGCGCCCCGATGGCCTCGATACCGATCGCATCGACATAATCGAGCGCTGCCGCGAGCCCGATCGCCCCGGCAATGTCCGGCGTGCCCGCTTCGAACTTCCATGGAATCGCGTTGTATTCGGTGTGCTCGAACGTGACCGAGCGAATCATGTCGCCCCCGCCCTGCCACGGCGGCATCGCCTCGAGATGACGCGCCTTCGCATAGAGCACGCCGATACCGGTCGGACCGTAGACCTTATGTCCGGAGAACGCGTAAAAATCGCAATCGAGCGCCTGCACATCGACGCGCAGATGTGCGATGGCCTGCGCGCCGTCGATCAGCACCGGCACCCCGCGCCGGTGCGCAAGCTCGATGAGTTGCTTCACCGGATTGATCGTCCCGAGCGCGTTCGAAACATGCGCGAACGCTGCGAGCCGCGTACGCTCGCCGAGCATGCGTTCGCAGGCGGCCATATCGAGCGTACCGCTGTCGTCGATCGGCACCACTTTGAGCTGGGCCCCCGTTTGCGCGCACACGAGTTGCCACGGCACGATGTTCGAGTGATGCTCCATCGCGCTCACGAGGATCTCGTCGCCGGGCTGCAGGCGAGGACGCACGCCGCTTTGCGCAACGAGGTTGATCGCCTCGGTCGTGCCGCGCACGAAGACGATCTCCTCGGTGCGCGCCGCGTTGACGAAGCGCGCGATCCGCGCACGTGCGCCCTCGTACGCATCGGTCGCGCGCTGCGAGAGTTCGTGCACACCACGATGAACGTTCGCGTTCGAGTGCAGGTAGTAAGCCCGTTGCGCCTCGATGACCGAAGCCGGTTTTTGCGTCGTCGCCCCGTTATCGAGGTAGACGAGCGGCTTGCCATGCACGCGTTCGTCGAGAATCGGGAAATCGCTGCGCCACCGCGCATGGGCCGAGTCGTCGAAAAAAGCGAGCGGTTCGATGGGCTTCATGCGAGCTCCCGCTGTATCCGTTCGCCGTCGGGCATGCGTGCCAGCAGCATCTTCGCGAGCCGGCCCCGCACGTTTTCGTCACTGACGCGATCGACGATATCGCGCGCGAATGCCCAGATCAGCGTCGCGCGCGCTTGCGGCTCGTCGATGCCGCGCGCGCGCAGATAAAAGAGTTGCGCCTCGTCGAGCTTGCCGACGGTGGCACCGTGCGTACACTTGACATCGTCCGCATAGATTTCGAGCTGCGGCTTGGTGTCGATCTCGGCGTCGCGTGACAGCAGCAGATTGCGGTTGGACTGGTGCGCGTCCGTCTTCTGCGCATCCTGATGCACGATGACGCGGCCGTTGAACACGCCGTGCGCCGCGCCGTCGAGCACACCGCGGTAGAACTCGCGGCTCGTGCAACGCGCGGACTCGTGGTCGATGCAGGTGTGATGATCGACGTGTTGCCGAGCGAGCGCGAAATAGAGCCCGTTGAGCGTGCAATCGGCGTCGGTGCCCATCAGACGTGTATCGATCTCAACCCTCGACAGGGCGGCACCGAGTGCGAACGAATGCGATGCAACATGGCTTGCACGCTCCTGGTCCAGCGCGAGGCGGCCGATATGGTAGGCGCGGCGCGCGTCCTGCTGAATCCGGCAATGCTCGACGTCGGCCCCCTCCTTGACGACGATGCGCGTCACCGTGTTCGTCAGATAGCTGTCGTCGGCCACGCCGACGAACTGCTCGATGACGGTACAGCGTGCGCCGCGGCCCGCTATCACGACATTGAACGGATGAATGGCGAGGCCGGCTTCCTCGGCGACGAACAGCATCTGAATCGGCGCGTCGAGCCGGCAATCGGGCGGCAATACGAGCACATAACCATCGCTGAGGAAAGCGGTGTTCAACGCCTCGAAACCGTCGTGCGGTGTGTGATGGGCAAGGAGCGCCTCGAGCTGCTCGGGAATCTCCCGCAGCGCGCGCGTCAGGCTGCCGATGAATATGCCCTCTGGCAGACCGCTCGTTCGCGAGAGCCTTGGCGCATGCCGACCGTTGACGAACACGAGCCGATGCACCGACTTGTCCAGTATGAGATCGTCGACGATTGCCGATACGTCGACATCGCCGCGCGGCGACGCAAAATGCCATTCGCGCGCACCGATCGACGCCACGTTCGTATATTTCCAGTCTTCCTGCCGCGTAGTCGGAAACCGCAGCTTGTCGAACCGTTCGAACGCGCTGCGTCGTGCGCCGCGCAGCCAGGGCAGCTCCGCACCCGGCAGCGTCCTCGCGAGCGTGCGAAACGCGTGATGATAACGATCGACCGTTAAATCGCTCATAGCTGGCCCTCCTCGCCTCGACTGCCTGCTTCGTCGGCAAGCCAACCATACCCCTTGCGCTCGAGCTCGAGCGCCAATTCCCGCCCGCCCGACTTGACGATGCGCCCATGAGCCAGGACATGCACGTAGTCCGGCGCGACATAATCGAGCAGCCGTTGATAGTGCGTGACGAGCACAAATGCGCGTTCGGCGCTTCGCAGCGCATTCACGCCGCCCGCCACGATCTGCAGTGCATCGATATCGAGACCGGAATCGGTCTCGTCGAGAATCGCGAGGCGCGGCTCGAGCACGGCCATCTGCAGAATCTCGTTACGCTTTTTCTCGCCACCCGAGAAACCCTCGTTGACAGCCCGGTAAAGCAGGCCCTCGTCCATCCGCATCAGCGCCATTTTTGCTTTGACGAGTTGCAGGAAATCGATCGCGTCGAGTTCGGGCTCGCCGCGGTGCCTGCGCTGCGCGTTCAAAGCCGCTTTCATCAGATAGACGTTGCTGACGCCGGGAATCTCCACCGGGTACTGGAACGCCAGAAATATCCCTTCGCGCGCACGCTCTTCGGGTGCCTGCGCCAGCAGGTCGCGCTCCGCGTAGCGGACCGATCCGCCCGTCACCGTATAGCCGTCGCGGCCGGCGAGCACGTGTGCGAGCGTGCTCTTGCCCGAGCCGTTCGGGCCCATGATGGCGTGCACCTCGCCCGCCCCGACATGCAGATCGATACCGCGCAAAATGGGCTTGCCGTTCACTTCGACATGGAGGTCATCGATATGGAGCATGGTTCTGGTTCCTGTTGCGCCGCTTCAACCGACGCTGCCTTCGAGGCTCACGCCGAGCAGCTTCTGCGCCTCGACCGCGAACTCCATCGGCAGCTCCTTGAATACTTCCTTGCAAAATCCGTTGACGATCATCGAAACCGCGTCTTCTTCGGACAGGCCGCGCTGCCGGCAATAGAAGAGCTGGTCCTCGCCGATACGGGAGGTCGAGGCTTCATGCTCGACGTGCGCGCTCGGATTCTTCACCTCGATATACGGGAACGTGTGCGCGCTGCAACGATCGCCGAGCAGCAATGAATCGCATTGCGTGTAATTGCGCGCCCCGTGCGCGTCGCGACCGACTTTCACGAGACCGCGGTAGGCGTTCTTGCCATGCCCGGCCGAAATGCCCTTCGACACGATCGTGCTGCGCGTGTTGCGGCCCAGGTGGATCATCTTCGTGCCCGTATCGGCTTGCTGACGATGATTGGTCAGTGCGACCGAATAGAATTCGCCGACGGAATCGTCGCCGCGCAAGATCACGCTCGGGTATTTCCAGGTGATGGCCGAGCCCGTCTCCACCTGCGTCCACGAGATTTTCGCGCCGGCTTCGCGGCAATCCCCGCGCTTCGTGACGAAGTTGTAGATGCCCCCGCGCCCCTGAGCATCGCCCGGATACCAGTTTTGCACCGTCGAATAGCGAATTTGCGCGCCTTCCAGCGCCACGAGCTCGACCACCGCCGCGTGCAGCTGGTTCTCGTCGCGCATCGGCGCCGTGCAACCTTCGAGGTAGCTCACGTATGCCCCTTTGTCCGCGATGATGAGCGTGCGCTCGAATTGCCCCGTGTTGCGCGCATTGATGCGAAAGTAGGTTGAGAGCTCCATCGGGCAGCGCACGCCCGGCGGGATATAGCAGAACGATCCATCGCTGAACACCGCGGAGTTCAGCGCGGCATAGAAGTTGTCGGTATGCGGCACGACCGAGCCCAGATACTGGCGCACCAGATCGGGGTGCTCCCGAACCGCTTCGGAGAACGAACAAAAGACGATGCCGAGCTTGCCGAGTTGCTCGCGAAACGTCGTTGCCACGGAGACGCTGTCGAACACGGCGTCCACCGCGACACCGGCCAGCAATTCGCGCTCCTTAAGCGGAACACCGAGCTTTTCGTAAGTGCGCAGCAACTCGGGATCGACTTCGTCGAGGCTCTTCGGGCCATCCTTTTGTGCGAGCGGCGCCGAATAGTAGGCAATGTCCTGATAATCGATCGGCGGGTGACGAACCGTGGCCCAGGCGGGTTCCGTCATCGTCAGCCAATGGCGGTAGGCGGCGAGCCGCCATTCGAGCATGAATGCCGGTTCGTCCTTCTTCGCCGAGATGAGCCGGATCACGTCCTCGGACAGGCCGCGCGGCAGCGTATCGGCCAGCACGTCGCTCACGAATCCGTGACGGTATTCGCGATTGATCAGACGATCGAGGCTGGATGGCGTGGAACTCATATGCGTTTCTCCCGGTCAGCTGCGGCGCGCGGCGGCGCGTACGAGCGGTACGGCTTCGCGTGCGCGAATCGCGCTGATGTCGACATCGCTGAGCACGGGCCCGGCCAAATCGGCCAGCGAGACCTGCCTCAGTGCTTCGAAGACGACACGATTGACCTTTTGCCAATTCGCCCGCGCGCTACAGATCGATTCCTGCTGGCACACGCCCGGCGCCAGGCTGCATTCGGTCATGCCGAACGGCCCGTCGACGGCGGCGATGATGTCCGCGAGCGAGACGAGCGCCGCGGAGCGTTTCAACCGGTAGCCGCCGCTGACGCCGCGCAGCGAGGCCGTCAGCCCACCGCGCACGAGCATTTTCATGACCTTGGAGACCGTAGGCACGGGAATGCCGGTGACGCTGGCGAGGTTGCCGGCGCTTTGCACAGCCTCCGGCTCCCGGGCCATCGCGACGAGGATGACCGTGCC
Source organism: Trinickia sp. (assembly GCF_057351765.1). Classification (NCBI taxonomy): domain Bacteria; kingdom Pseudomonadati; phylum Pseudomonadota; class Betaproteobacteria; order Burkholderiales; family Burkholderiaceae; genus Trinickia; species Trinickia sp. The sequence goes on from NZ_JBMRBK010000042.1 coordinate 21,140, forward strand.
GTAATCGGCCAGCTTGCTCATACGCAGCATCGCATCGTTCTCCTAATCAGGACCAGAACAGTACTGATTCAGGCCCCGCGATCCCAACCCAGGACGATGACGGTATCAGTGGGCGCGCGTTTGCACTGGCGCACGTTCCAGACGCGCGCTGAAACCGACTGGAATCATTGTAGACCCGCCGCCAAAACCCTGTCGCAGTCAAGGTCGTCCGTCACTGCGCGGGCGAAACGCATCATGCGTCGGCGTCGGCCGGCTCGGATTCAGTCGACGCAAGCCCCGCGCCACCCCATTGCAGTTGCTCGGCGCGATCCAACAGTTGGCGAACCGACGGCTCGCTCAGTTTTTTCAAGCGCTCCTCGATGTCTGCCTGACGGTTCCCCTGTTGATCGTCTTGCCACATTTCGTTCAACCCCAATACGAGGTCGTAGATAGCGCCCCTGGCCTGCATGTCTTCGATGTGGGGATAACATGCCGTAAATCTCGACGATATCGACTGGCTGCGATCCCATCGCTCCGACTTTTCGTAAGACAGGTGTGTCTGATCCCGAGGAGCCAGCGCCGCAAAAAATCGATGCCGCAGCAATTCGATCGACGAAGGCCTGCTTTCAGGCGACTGTTGAATCATGCGGCGAGTGACATCGAGGATTTCGTCCCTGTCCGTCGATGGCAGATACTGCAGATCATCGAAAAACGGGAAATCGTCGACGGTCAAGCTCTCGGGGGCGAAGCCGCTTATCGCGGTTGACGTTGTGGCGCGTTTGACGAAATAGGCGAGCAACTGTCCCACTGCGTAGATGTCGCTCTTGTGATTGGCGACCGACGACCAGATATCGATATACCCAGGGGTGCCCGGCGGACGCCTTTGTCCCACCTCACGACTATTGCCCATATCGATCAGCTTGAACATCTTCTCGTCCGCGTCATACATGACGTTGTTGGGAGAAATGTCCGAATGGGCCACCCCTTGCTGCTCGCACAGTGCAATCGCGATGAGGATATCGGCGATAGCCTGCTTCACGAGGTCCAGATAGTCTCGTTCGTCGATCACGACCGCTTCGAGCGCCGCTCGCGATTTTTTGACGACGCCTCGGAGACTTTCGCCGTTTATCTTTTCGCACAGGATTCCGAATTCATCGTCGATGCGGACCAGATCGTAGACCTGCATGACGTGAGTGGTCTTCGTCAGCGCCGCCGTGATCTGAAATTCATCGATTATCTGCTGCTTTTTCCTCTCGATCACCGCTTCCCTTGCCGCCGGGTCGTTCAGCTCGTCGCCACGTAACGCCGCATACAGATCGACCGGCACGGGGTTCTCGAGATCGGGGCGAAGGAGCGCCTTGAAAACGAACTCTCGGCCAAGATTTTTACCGTCCCTCATCAGATTTTCCGCAAGCGTCACCGCGTAGGCCTTGCCAAACCTGCCCCTGCCGAGCTGCTCTTTGAGAGGCTGCGCAGCCCGCGTTCGCGGGGACCCAGCCAGCCTCACCTCGCGGAATCCCGAGCTGGTTTGCGCGACGCCCGACTTCATCGCGGCAATGGCCGAGGCCAAGGTCGATTTGATCGGCAGTTCATTGAGCCGTGCCACCAGGCTCGGACTCAGCGTATCGCACAGCATTTGATCGCTGCTGCCCTGGCGCGCGTACTTGCGTGCCGCTCTGAGAAGTTGATCGGGCGTGGCGGTTCGCGACGAGTCTCCCGGCATACGCGGCTTGACAGGACGCCGGGCCGCGTCCATGAACGACGCCCATTTTCTGTACGACGGCGGCGCGGGCCGCGCCGCCGAAGCAGCCGCTGGAGACAACCCGGTGCTCGAGGAACTCGGACTGGGCAGGTCGGGGCGCCGCTGCCGTTTCACCGCCGCCGGCTCCGGCAGGTCATCGTCTTTCTCGAGCGGCCGCTTGAGATCGCTTCGATTCGATCGCGGCGACGATGCGCCCTCGTCGGCCGAGCGCGTCCTGAGCTGAGCCAAAGCCGCGTTCGACGACGGCGATCGCTGCCGCCGCGGCGACACCTCGGACGCGAGCGCTTCCGGATCCGCCGGCTCGATCGCAGCGATATCGAGTTGTTTTAGATTGATTTTCATGAGAGCCGCCGACCAAGACAGGGTATGCCGAAGCGCGATACGATCCGGAAAACGCACGCTGTCGCAGGCTAGCGAATCGAACCGGACTCGAACGTTCCCATCGCCGAAAATGACGCGCAGCGAACGAAACGACGAGCCCCTACCCGACCGGATAAAAACGTCTTAGCAAGGATGCGGAAAAACATGAAACTCGCCACGTGGAACGTGAATTCCCTCAAGGTGCGCCAGCAGCATGTCATCGATTGGCTCGAGCTCAGTCAAGCCGATGTGCTGTGCCTGCAGGAACTGAAAATGCCCGACGAAAAGTTCCCGCATGCCGAGCTTGCCGCAAAGGGCTACCGGAGCTGGTGCGCGGGGCAAAAGACCTATAACGGCGTCGGTATCCTCGTGCGGGATGGCATCGAAGTCGACGAGACCGACATCGTGCGCAACATCCCGGGCTTTGCCGACGAACAGCAGCGCCTGATCGCCGCCACGGTGAATGGCCTGCGCATCGTCTCGGCATACTTTCCGAATGGCCAGGCCCCGGCCACCGAAAAATTCGCCTACAAGCTACGCTGGCTCGAAGCGCTTGCCGAATGGCTCCGCGGCGAAATGACACGCTACCCGTCGCTCGCGCTGCTGGGCGACTACAACATCGCGCCCGAAGACCGCGACGTGCATGACCCGAAAGCTTGGGAGGGACAAAATCTGGTCTCGCCGGAAGAACGCGCGGCATTCGTCAAACTGACCGGTCTCGGACTGGTCGACGTTTTTCGCCGATTCGAACAGCCGGAGAAAATGTTCACCTGGTGGGATTACCGCATGCTCGCGTTCAGGCGGAATGCCGGCCTGCGGATCGATCACATTCTGTTATCGCCGCCGCTCGCCGAACGCTGCACCCACTGTGAAGTCGATAAAACGCCGCGCAAATGGGATCAACCGTCCGATCATGCGCCGGTGATCGCAAATATCGGCTGAACCGACGTTATTCTGAGCGCGCTTCTCACATCAACCCATAGGAAAAGCCGCTATATGAAGTTTGGAACAACCGCCGTCTTTGGATTGCTGCCTCTTTGCCTCGCCACGGTCGCTTGCGCGGCGCCCTCGATCGATTTCGTCAACCAGGAGGGCGCCGCGAGGACCTATCGATCCGTTCAATGCATCGCCACGCATAGCGGCGGACAAAGCATCACGGCGCAAGGACAGGAGCAAAGCGGCGCTTCAGTCGTCACTTTGCAAAGCCTGCTTGCGGGCCCAGGCGGCCAATACAAGGTCCAATGTACGGCCGTGCACGCCGATAGCGGCGATCAGTACACCGCGGAATTCGAGGCAGTCAAATTCGCCGAGGGAGACCTGGGGACGAAGGCCCCCGAATATGACGCCAATCGCTCCGGATACGGCACGAAGATTCCTGTCGCCCGAACGCTTACCGCTTGTTACGACAAAAACAACCGTGTACTCGAGCAACCGTGCGTAGATGCGTATTACGGCACAAAACCGCACTATTTGAAATCATTGGCCGGTCTTGCGGATGTGCAGTTCAAATACGATGAGTATGCTTCCAACGTTGGCGTGTTTCTCGAAGCCAATCCGCGTTATGGCAATCGCTGAGAGCGCCCGCGCTCAGGCAGCGTAGCACGGGGCCACGCACCGCGAGGCACTTCATAGTGCCTCGCGCGGTCCCGTGTACACCCTTCGCACCTCACGATTCGAGACGCAGCTCCTGGATCTTGCGTGTAATGGTGTTGCGCCCGATACCGAGCCGTTCGGCCGCCTCCACCTTGCGTCCCCGGGTGAAGTCGAGCGCTTCGCGTATCACCGCGGCTTCGAAACGGCGAGCCAGTTCGTCCATCACGTCGGGCGCATTTTCCCGCAGCATGCGCGCCACTTCGGTACGCAGACCGCTTTCCCATACGCCCACCGGCGAGCTGGTCGGCACGGTGCCCAGCACGGCGGGTGTCGGCGCCGTCATCGACGCGCCGTTGGCCTCTGCCTCGAGCGGCATGTTGCCCGCAACAGCCGAGGCGCCGGCTATCGCCGTGCCCGCGACGATCTCGCTGGCGGCATGCGCAGGCTGTTGCAGCGGCACGAGGTCGGGCGGCAAGTCCTTGATCTCGATGGTCTGCGCGGGCGCCATCACCGTGAGCCAGTTCGCGAGGTTCTCGAGCTGACGAACGTTGCCCGGGAACGGCAACGAGGCAAGATAGGCAACGGTGGCCTCGGATACGCGCTTCGGCTCGACCCCGAGATCGCGCGCGCTCTTTTGCAGGAAGTGCCGTGTGAGCAGCGGGATATCCTCCTTGCGTTCGCGTAGCGGCGGCAAACGCAAGCGAATGACGTTGAGCCGGTGATAGAGATCTTCGCGAAAGAGGCCTTGGCGCACGCGCGCATCGAGGTTCTGGTGCGTCGCCGCGATCACGCGCACATTCGCGCGCAGCGGGCTGTGGCCGCCGACGCGATAGAACTGCCCATCCGACAGCACGCGCAGCAGCCGCGTTTGGAGATCGAACGGCATATCGCCGATTTCGTCGAGAAAGAGCGTGCCATTCTCTGCCTGCTCGAAACGACCTTGCCGCATCGCCTGCGCGCCCGTGAACGCACCGCGCTCGTGGCCGAACAGTTCGGACTCCAGAAGATCTTTCGGAATCGCGGCGGTGTTCAGCGCGATGAACGGGCCGCCCGCACGCGGGCTATGCCGGTGCAATGCGCGCGCGACGAGCTCCTTGCCGGTGCCCGATTCGCCCGTGATGAGCACCGTCGCGGACGAATGCGAAAGGCGCCCGATCGCACGGAACATGTCCTGCATCGCCGGTGCCTGACCGAGCATCTCGGGCGCGTCGGCGAGCGACGGATCGGCCGCATGGGCACCGCGCAAGCTCTCGTCGACGGCACGGTGAATGAGCTCGACGGCGCGATCGATATCGAACGGCTTCGCGAGGTATTCGAATGCGCCGCCCTGAAACGCGGCCACGGCGCTGTCGAGGTCCGAGTACGCCGTCATGATGATGACGGGCAGCTCGGGTAGCCGCTGGCGGATCGACTGCAAGAGATCGAGGCCCGACGAACCGGGCATCCGGATGTCCGAGACGAGCACTTGCGGTGTCTCGTGCTCGAGCGCGGCCAGCGCTTCGCGCACGTTGGGGAAGCTGCGCGTGGCCAGGTTCTCGCGCGCGAGCGCCTTTTCGAGCACCCAGCGAATCGATTGGTCGTCGTCTACTATCCAGATCGGCTTCATGGAAGGTCGTTGGTCAATTATCTAGCGGCAATAGAATCTGAAACTCGGTGTGGCCCGGCCGGCTTTCCACTTCGATCATCCCGTCGTGCTGTTGCACGAAGGTCTGCGCGAGCGTGAGGCCGAGCCCACTGCCCCCCTCGCGGCCGGAGACGAGCGGATAGAAAATGCGCTCGCGGATGTCGTGCGGGATGCCCGGGCCGTTGTCGATGACACGCAAGTCCAATGCCAGTTTGTGAAGGCGCTTGGCGATCGTGACATTGCGCGCCACGCGGGTGCGCAGCGCGATGCGCGCATCGCCCTCGCTGATACGTTCGCGCAGTGCCTGGGCCGCATTGCGCACGATGTTGAGCAGCGCCTGAATCAGTTGCTCCTTGTCGCCGCGCAGCTCGGGCACGCTCACGTCGTAATCGCGCTCGATCGTGAGGCCGCGCGGAAACTCCGCCAGGATGACCGCTCGCACGCGTTCGCAGACTTCATGGATATTCACGTCGCCCACGATATGCGGATGCCGATGCGGCTCGAGCAGGCGGTCGACGAGCGTTTGCAATCGATCGGATTCCTTGACGATCACCTGCGTGTACTCGCGCAGCTCGTGCCGCTCCCGCGCGTCGAGTTCCAATTCGAGCAATTGCGCCGCGCCGCGAATACCGCCAAGCGGGTTCTTGATTTCATGCGCGAGGTTACGGATCAACTGCTTGTTGGCGGTCGCCAGATCGTGAATGCGTTCCTCGCGATCGGTACGCAAGTGCCGCTCGTTCTGGAACAGCTCGAGCAACACGTAGTCCGGCGCGCTTTCGAGAAAACCCACCACCATGTGCACTTGCAGCGTTTCACGGCCCGGACGCTCGAATTCCGCGTCGAGATGCGTCGCATGGAACCGTTGTTCCGCGATCGCCGCGATCGTCTCGACGAGCACATCACCGTTCGCAAAGATGTCGGGCCACGACATCTGCATCAATTGACGCCGCGATAAATCGAGCAGCGACTCGGCGGACGGGTTCGCGAATGCGACGCGCAGCGTGCGCTTTTCGAGCACGAGCACGACCGTCGGCAACGCCTCGAGACCCGGCAACAGACCGGATGCGCCAAGCGCGGCATCGTCTGTCAAAGGCTCGCTCTGCCCTTTGCTGGTCTTGATCAGATTTTTTAGCGCCATCGTGAAAGCACGGTCACCCTGGGCCGACCCGGCAGGAAGCCGCAGCAAGCGCCGAAGCGCTCACTGAGGCCGACACACAAAAAAGGGACGGCGGCGCCGTCCCTCGAGACCGATCGCAAGCATGTTCTGCGCAACGGCCACGGAGGTGGGCGCTGCGCATCGCAATGCTTAGAGCGAGTAGTACATTTCGAACTCGATCGGATGCGTCGTCATGCGGTAGCGTTGCAGTTCGCCTTCCTTGAGCTCCAGATACGCGTCGAGCATCCCGTCCGTGAACACGCCACCGCGCGTGAGGAACTCGCGATCCTTGTCGAGCGCCTCGAGCGCCTGATCGAGACCGGCACAGACGGTCGGGATCTTCGCGTCTTCTTCCGGCGGCAGATCGTAGAGATTCTTGTCCGCGGCTTCGCCCGGATGGATCTTGTTCTGCACGCCGTCGAGGCCCGCCATCATCAGCGCCGAGAACGCGAAGTACGGATTGGCCATCGGGTCCGGGAAGCGCGTCTCGATACGGCGGCCCTTCGGATTCGACACGTGCGGAATACGGATCGAGGCCGAGCGGTTGCGCGCCGAGTAGGCCAGCTTCACCGGTGCTTCGAAGTGCGGCACGAGGCGCTTGTACGAGTTCGTCGTCGGGTTCGTGATCGCGTTCAGCGCGCGAGCATGCTTGATGATGCCGCCGATGTAGAACAGCGCGAACTCCGAGAGGCCCGCATAACCGTTACCGGCGAACAGGTTCTGACCATCCTTCCAGATCGACTGGTGAACGTGCATGCCCGAACCGTTGTCGCCGACGACCGGCTTCGGCATGAACGTCGCCGTCTTGCCGTACGTATGCGCGACGTTGTGGACGATGTACTTGAGCTGCTGCGTCCAGTCGGCGCGCTGCACGAGCGTCGCGAACTTGGTGCCGATCTCGTTTTGGCCCTGGCCGGCCACTTCGTGGTGGTGCACTTCGACGGGAATGCCGATCTGCTCGAGCAGCAGACACATTTCCGAGCGCATGTCCTGGAACGAATCCACCGGTGCGACCGGGAAATAGCCGCCCTTCGTGCCCGGACGGTGACCGGTGTTGCCGCCTTCGAATTCCCTGCCCGACGACCACGGCGCTTCTTCCGAGCCGATCTTCACGAAGCAGCCCGACATATCCGTGTTCCACTGCACCGAATCGAAAATGAAGAACTCGGGTTCCGGTCCGAAGAAGGCGGTGTCGCCCAGGCCGGTGCTCTTCAGGTAGGCTTCGGCGCGCTTGGCGAGCGAGCGCGGATCGCGCTCGTAACCCTTGCCGTCCGCGGGCTCGACCACATCGCACGTCAACACGAGCGTCGGCTCTTCGTAGAACGGGTCGATGAAAGCGGTGTTGGGGTCCGGCACGAGCAACATGTCCGATGCTTCGATGCCCTTCCAGCCCGCGATCGAGGAACCATCGAACGCATGGCCGCTTTCGAACTTGTCGCCGTCGAACGCCGACAGCGGAACGGAGACGTGCTGCTCCTTGCCGCGCGTGTCGGTGAAGCGAAAGTCGACGAACTTGACGTCCTCGTCCTTGACGAGCTGCATGACGTCGGCCACGGTTTTACTCATATCCTCTTCTCCATTTGATAGGTTCGGCGGTTCTTCACTGCGCGAAAGCCCCGGCGAACGACTTGCGTACGCCGGATGCCACCGCGCAAGCGGTCGCCGCCCGTTAGAGCATCTTTCGTGCCAGGCATGCTCGTTTTCCCGCACGACTTAGTTGGTCCCTCGTGCCGACGCCAAGTGCCGCGCCCCGCGTTGGAACGCTGCGCTGCACCGTGACGTGCCTTGTCGCCGTGCGGGTCGGCAGAAAGGCACCTTTTCGGTGCGCGATGCGAACGCAGCGCGCCGGAGCGCTCGAATCCGGTGCATTCGGTGTGATTATGCACCTCTCTGGGGCATTCCCTTGTCCTCACGCCCCAACCTGTTCGTTCTCGCACGCAAGCTCGCCGCGCTAGAATGCTTTTTTGCCACGAGGAGACCGGCTTCATGAGTACGCTCGAACAGATCCTGGCGCAAGCGAACAAACGCCGCGCCGAACATCAACTGCCCTACGCCGGCGCTTTCACGCCGGCCGAGGCTTTCGAGTTTCTCCAGCTCAAGCCCGAGGCCCGGCTCGTCGATGTCCGCACGCGCGCCGAACTCGATTGGGTCGGCCGCCCGGTCGTCGGCGACGGCCAGTATATCCACATCGAATGGACGCGCTACCCCGGCGGCGTGCCGAACGCGGAGTTCATCGAACAGCTGCGCAGCGCAGTCTCGGCCGATACGCACCTCATCTTTTTGTGCCGCAGCGCCGCGCGCTCGAAGCTGGCCGCCGTCGCAGCCGAAAAGGCGGGCTTCGGCAAAGCGTTCGATCTGCTGGAGGGTTTCGAAGGCGCGAAGGACGGCAACGGTCATCGCAAGACCGTCGACGGCTGGTGCCACAGCGGGTTGCCCTGGCTCGGCGCCTGAGCTTGCGCCCGCGCGAACGCTCGTCCAGGACGTGGCTCGCTCGGGGTGAGCCTATCGCGTCTGCCCGGCTTCGGGTTCGACGACATCGCCGCCGAGCAGGTGCACCCCTTCGCGCAACTTGACGAAGGCTGCGGCGACGGCTTCGGGTTCGCCCTTCACACCGAGATCGATGTGCCGCCGGGCATAGACGCCGCCACGCTCCGCGTCGCCCACGCTCGGCAGGCTGAATACGCGAACGCCCGGAAAATCGGCTTCGATTTTCTCCATCAATGGCGTCAGCGTCGACTCCATGAGTTCGAACACGAGCAGCGATCGCTCGGCATGCGCGACTTGATGGTGCATCTGCGCGTACTTCGTATCGAGTACCCATTCGATCATCGGCCAGGCCATCACGGGGAAACCGGGAACGAAATGGTGATCGCCGATCGAGAACCCCGGAATCTTGTTGTAGCCGTTCGGAATGATCGAGGCGCCGCGCGGAAAGACGCCCATATTGAGGCGATGACGGTTTTCGGGGGAATCGAGATCGAGCGGGGGCGCGCCGGCCGGGTGCATGTCGCGGATTCGCTGGCGAATCAGTTCGGCCGCCTCCGGGTGCAACTCGAGCGGAACACCGAGCGCGTTGGCCGCGCAAAGCCGGGTATGGTCGTCCGGCGTCGCGCCAATGCCTCCCGTCGAAAAGACGATGTCGCCCGAGGCGAAACTGCGCTCGAGCGTGGCCGTGATCCGTGCGGGGTCGTCGCCGACGTACTCGGCCCAGGCGAGCGCCAGGCCCCGCGCGTTCAATAGCTCGATGACCTTCGGCAGATGCTTGTCGGTACGCCGACCCGACAGGATTTCATCGCCGATGATGATGACGCCAAATGCCATGACCGCCTCACGAAGATGAGAGATCGCTCATCGTCGTTCATGATCGTGACGGCTGCAAGCCCTCTTCTTCGCGCATCGCCTGCAATGCCTCCAGGCAATAGTGACCGAACCAGAGCGCGGAGAACACGAGGATGAACGCGTACATCCAGATCGTGACGGCTGCAATGACGGGAAAGAGCACGACGAGCCAGAGCGACCAGGCCCAGAGTAACGTCGGCAACGTCCCCATGAGGCCGCTCGCAATGCCGATCGCGAGCAGCGGCACACGGTGGCGCCGCATCAACGCGATCCGCTCGGCGCGGCTCGCGTGCAGCGCCAGCGCGTCGTATGTCATCACGCGATAGGTGAGCCAGCCCCATAACAGCGTCGGAATCAGCGCGAAGAGCGGCGAAATCAGGGCAAAAAGCGGCGGAATCAGCAGCAGCGGCGCAAGCAGAACGAAAAGCGGCAGCGTGAGGAGAATGAGCAGCAGGCAAACGAGTGTCGTCGCAATGCCGTACGCGAGGCTGCCGTACCAGGTTCCGCCGTGCCGCGCCTCCAGTGTCGGGAACCGGCGGGCCGACAGGTGCCGCACCACCATCGGCATCGACAGCGTGGCGATCAGCAGCAATACGGTGGAAACGATGACCGGAATCGAGAACGCGACGACGATGAGCGGCGCAATCACCGCATGCAGGTTGGTCAAGCCCACCCAGTCGAACGCGCGGTAAAGCGCCATCCCCAACGTCGAGCCGGCAAGCCAGCCGCGCGCGGTGCCGACGAGGTCCTGCCAGGTGAACCAGAAGAAAAGCCCCCATCCCGCCGAGGCGATCACGAACGGCAAGAACGTGAGCCACAGCACGCGCGGGTGCAGCACGCCCGCGAGCGCCCGGCCGAATGCACGCATGAGCTCGTTCATCGGCATGCGCCTTCAGGCAGCCGGCGCACTGCCTCGGCCCGCGCCGCGGCCGAACCCGAGCCGCCGCGCGATACGCGCGAACGCGAGCCAGTGCTGCGAGAAAAAGCCATCGCCATACGATTCGCCCTCGATTTCCTGACGGATCCCCGTCGGCTCGACGGACCGAACCCACGAGGCAGTGCCGAAGAGCATATCCCACCAGGGGAAGAGCACGCCGAAATTGCAGCCGTAGGCGGTGCCCTCGTGTCCGTAGCCGACCGCGTGATGGCGACGATGGAACGCCGGGCTGACGAGTACCCGTTCGAACAGACGCCCGAAGCCGAACCGCGCGTTGGTGTGTTGCACGCTTTGCAGAAAGTTCGTCACGGCCGTGAGCACCACGAACTGCGTCGGCGCCACCCCGATCGCCAGCGCGATGGCAGCGAAGAACGAAGCCTGAGCGATTCCGTCGAGCAAATGGTTGCGATCGTCCGACCAGAGCGACAACTGGCGCTGACTATGGTGAACCGCATGCAGCTCCCACCAGATGCCGAAGCGATGCTGCCAGCGGTGATACCAGTAGCCGGCGAAATCCAGTACGACGAGGTAGATGAGGAATGCCACGATCGGCTGCGACGTGACGCCGGGCCACAGGTGATCGAGGTCCATGTTGGCGATGCCGCGATAGCGCAGCCAGACCTGCAAGTCGGCAAAGAACGGCTGGAAACCGAGGAAGAACAGCAGATTGAAGACGCCAAGCTTGGAGATGGCCGTATAGAGGACGTCGACGCGCACGGCCCGGCGGTTTTCCCATCGCTCGACGGGACGCAGCGCCTCGAGGGGGCGCAGCAGCAGATAGGTTGCACCGATCGTCAGCAAGCCGACGATCACCGGATAGAGCGCATCGTAGGAATCTTCGTCGTAGTCCATCCAGCCGAACCGGAACAGGAGCGGCTGGACCACGTGGACATAGGCCCAGGTCTGCAGCGCCGAGACGACGCCGTCGAGCGAAGCGATGACCGAATGCAGCATAGCGGCGCGCGCGGCCCCTGGCTTACGCGCCGTTCGCGGCCGTTACCGGGGCGCGATCGTAGAAATAGATCCCATGCGGCGAGCGGCCGACGGCAATCGTCTGCACGAGCTTTTTCGTGGTCATGTCGATGATGCCGACGTGTTTCGCAAAGCGGAACGTCACCCAGAGGTAGCGTTTGTCCGCGGTGAGTTCCATGTCGTCGGGGCCAGGCAGCAGGCCCGTGATTTCGCCGACGTTCGTCAGCGTCTGTTCGTCGAGGATGCTGATCGTATTCGCAACGCGGTTGCTGACGAGCACATGGCGGCCGTCGTCGAGCGAGCGGAAGTTGTGCGCGCCGTTACCCGTCCTGATCCGCTTGACTACGGACCGCGTGCGCCAGTCGACGACTGCCACGTCGTCCTCGCCCGTCATGCCGACGAGCAGATATTTGTCGCCCGGCGTCATCCAGAGCCCCGCCGGGGTCTTACCGACGGGCATTTTCCAGAGCACTGTCTGCGTCGGCAGATCGATCGCCGCGAGTTCGCCCGACACCTGCAGCGTCACGAACACGGTCCGGCTGTCGTTGGAAAACGCCATATGGCTCGGCATCGTCGCAAGCGGCAGGCGCCGCACGAGCTTCAGGCCGTTCGTAGGCGCGTCGTAACTGTAGATGTCGAGCCGGTCCAGACGCAGCCCCGTCGTGACGAACCACTTGCGATCGGGCGAAAAACCGAGCTGATACGGGTCCTCGATGCCGGGCACGCGCCCTTGGGGCTTGCCCGTCTTCGGATCGACGAAGATCAGATCGTTCGAGACCGAATTCGCGACGATCAACGTTTTATTGTCGGGCGTCGCCATCAGGTGATGAGGTTCCTTGCCCGTCGGCACCGTACCGACGACCTGATGCGTCGCCTCGTCGATCAGCGAAAGCGTCGCCTCGGCCGAATTCAGAACGATGACGTTGTTGGCATTGGCAGGCAACGAGACGGCGGCGGCGCTTGCCGCCAGCAGCGCGAGCGCGGCGGTGCCGATCAGGCCCCGCGCGCGGAAGGAAATAATCTTGGGCATGAGAACTCGTTCGAATGGCCAACGCCCTTTTAAACGGCTTGGCGCGGGCCGAGGTTGACGGCCTCGGAATAAATACTGCTTTTTCCGTTTGCGCGCCCTAATCGGGTTATCGGCACCGTCGAAGTTTTCTCGATCATCTTTGCAGCGATTCCCACACCTTATGGAGCCGCTTCGTCGAAACGGGCATCGGCGTGCGCAGCTCCTGCGCGAAGAGCGAAATGCGCAGCTCCTCGAGCAACCAGCGAAACTCGGCGAGCCGCGCGTCCGGTACGCCGCCGCGGGCCTGCCGCGCGCGCTGGTATTGCTGCGCGAGCGGCTGCAGCTCCGCGAATTGCCGTGCGTCGCGGGCCGGATCGGCCTTGAGCTTGTCGATGCGCAGCGCAATGCCCTTCAAGTAGCGAGGGAAATGAGCAAGCTGGGCATACGGCGTGTCTACGATGAACCGCTTGCCGATCAGCATCTGCAGTTGCTGCTGCATATCCGCGTAAGCGGCCGCGTGCGGCTTGGCCTGCACGAGCTTTTTCGTCACGGCCGCGTATTCGGCGAGGATTTGTCCGACGAGTCGCGCGATTTCCTGCGCGAGCAACGAAAGCCGGCTCTTGCCCTCGTCGCGGTGCGCGTGAAACGTCGCGTCGTCGTCGGGTAGCGGATCTTGCAGGCACGCGCGGTCGAGCGCCGTGTCGATCAGCTGATCGCGCAGCTCCTCTTGCGTACCGAGCGGCATGAACTGCAGCGCCATTTCGCGAAGGCCGGGGAGGTTTTTCTCCAGATATTTGATCGGCTCGCGCAATTGCAACGCGAAAAGCCGCCGCAGACCGGCGCGGTGCGCCCGCGCCGCCTCGTCGGGCGAATCGAAGACTTCGACGTCGCAATGGGTCGTGCGATCGACGAGCGCCGGATAGCCGAACAACGTCTGGCCGCCGCGGCGGATCTCCAGCAGTTCCGGCAATTTGCCGAAGTTCCAGGTCGTCAGGTTCTCGTACAGCGCCGTCGCCTCGCCGCCCGCGCCGGCCGACGCATTGCGGGAGGACTCGGCCGCCGCCGTTTCACGCGGCGCCTGTCGCGCCCCGGCAGGTCCGCGCGCGCCGGCCTCGGCATCCGGGCGCGCGTGCCCGATGCCGGCAGCGCCGTCGAGCGACGCACCGACGGCCAGCTTCTGGAACTGCCGCTGCGCCTCGCCGCCGAGTTCGGCGCGCAACTGAGCCAGATTGCGGCCCATCGCGAGCTGCCGCCCGTGCTCGTCGACGACCTTGAAGTTCATGAAGAGGTGGGCCGGCAGCGTTTCGAGCTTGAAGTCGGTCGGTTTCATCGAGACCTGCGTCGTCTCGCGCACGTCGGCGATCAGCGCCTCGACCAGACCGGCTGCGCCGCGAGGCGGCTCGCCCGCCCCGACGGCAGCCCCCTTCGAGGAGTGCAATGGGGGCACGCCAAAGCGTCCGGCGTGACGTTCGACGAATCCCGCTGCGTACTCCGGCAGCGGCACGCAATGCCGGCGCAGCTTCTGCGGCAGCGATTTGAGCAGCAACTGGACCTTTTCCTTCAGCATGCCCGGCACGAGCCATTCCGCGCGCAGCGCGTCGACCTGATTGAGCGCAAAAAGCGGCACGGCGAGCGTCACGCCGTCGCGCGGCGAGCCCGGCTCGAAATGATAGGCGAGCGCCATGTCGACGCCCGCCATCGCGACACGCTTCGGAAACAGATCGGTCGTAATGCCCGCCGCCTCGTGACGCATGAGGTCGTCGCGCGACAGATAGAGCAAGCGGAGCTTGTCCTCCGGCTGGCCGCTGCGTTTCACTTCATTGCGGTACCAGCGCTCGAATGCGGCCCCCGTGTAGATGCCTTTGGGCAGCGCCTGATCGTAAAACGCGAAGATCAGTTCGTCGTCGACCAGCACGTCCTGCCGGCGCGACTTGTGCTCGAGTTGCTCGATGTCGGCAAGCAGCTTGCGGTTGTGGGCGAAAAACCCGAGCTTGGTATCGAACTCGCCCTCGACGAGCGCACCGCGAATGAAAAGCTCTCTCGCGCGCGCCGGATCCTGCGAGCCGAACGCGACGCGCCGCCGATGGTAGACGGGCAGCCCGAAGAGCACGGCGCGCTCGAATGCCGCCACCTGGGCCGCACGCTTTTCCCAATGCGGCTCCGAGAGCGATTTCCTGAGCAGGTGCGACGCGACCTTCTCGATCCATTCCGGCTCGATTTTCGCGAGACAGCGCGCATAGAGGCGGCTCGTCTCGACCAGCTCGGCCGCCATCACCCAGCGCCCCGCCTTCTTGGCCAGCGTCGAGCCGGGCCAGAGAAAGAACTTGATTCCGCGAGCGCCGAGATAGTACGGCTCGTCGTCGGCCTTGAGGCCTAGATTGCCGATGAGGCCGGTCATCAGGGCCAGATGAATCTGCTCGAAGGTCGCTTCGCTTTCGTTGATCCGCCAGCCGTGCTCACGCACCACGGTGAGCAGTTGAGAATGAACATCGCGCCATTCGCGCAGCCGCAGATGCGAAAGAAAGCGCTCGCGGCACGCATCGACCAGTTGCCGGTTCGATTTCTTGTGCGCCACTGCTTCGCCGAACCAACGCCAGATCTTGAGCCATTGCAGGAATTCCGATCGCTCGTCGGCGAAGGCACGGTGCGCCTGATCGGCCTGCTCCTGCGCCTCGGCGGGCCGCTCGCGCGGGTCCTGAACCGAGAGCGCGCTCGCAATGACGAGCACCTCGGCGAGCGCATCCTGATCGCGCGCGGCGAGGATCATGCGCCCCACGCGGGGATCGAGCGGCAGCTTCGCCAGCTCGCGCCCGAGCGGCGTCAGTTCATTGTCGTCGTCGACGGCGCCCAGCTCGGCCAGCAATTGGTAGCCGTCGGCAATGGCGCGGCCCGGCGGCGGCTCGATGAACGGAAACGTCTCGATGGCGGTGAGGTGCAGCGCCTTCATCCGCAAAATCACGGCCGCCAGCGACGAACGCAGGATTTCCGGCTCGGTGAACCGCGCGCGCGCCTGAAAATCGGCTTCGTCGTAAAGCCGGATGCAGATGCCGTCCGCCACCCGGCCGCAACGCCCGGCCCGTTGATTGGCCGCGGCCTGCGACACCGGCTCGACCTGCAACTGCTCCACCTTGTTGCGGTACGAGTAACGCTTCACGCGTGCGAGCCCCGTATCGACGACATAGCGAATGCCCGGCACCGTCAGCGAGGTTTCGGCGACGTTCGTTGCGAGCACGATCCGCCGGGCATTCGACGATTTGAACACGCGCGCCTGCTCGGCCGCGGAGAGCCGCGCGAAGAGCGGCAGAATTTCGGTGTGCGGCGGGTGGTGTTTGCGCAGCGCCTCGGCGGTGTCGCGAATCTCGCGTTCGCCCGGCAGAAAGACGAGCACGTCGCCCGGGCCTTCGCGGCACAGGTCGTCGACGGCATCGACGATCGCGTCGATGAGATCGCGCTCGGCTTCGCGCGCACCTTTCGCGCGTTCGCGCGGGGACGGTGTGGCCGCCGTACCCTGCGCCGCCTTGATCGCCGCGCTGCGCTCGCGCGGGTCCTCGACGGGCTGGTAGCGGATCTCGACGGGGTAAAGCCGCCCGCTCACTTCGATGACGGGTGCGGGCTTCGACTCAGTACCGAAATGACGCGCGAAGCGCTCGGCATCGATCGTGGCCGACGTGACGATCAGCTTCAGATCGGGCCGCTTCGGCAGGATCTCCTTCAGATAGCCGAGCAGAAAATCGATGTTCAGGCTGCGTTCGTGCGCCTCGTCGATGATGAGCGTGTCGTAGGCGCGCAACAGCGGATCGGTCTGCGTCTCGGCGAGCAGAATGCCATCGGTCATGAGCTTGACCGATGCGCCCGGCGCCAGATTGTCGGTGAAACGCACCTTGTATCCGACCACCTCGCCGAACGGCGTGCCGAGTTCCTCGGCGATGCGCCGCCCCGTGGCCGACGCAGCGATCCGGCGCGGCTGCGTATGACCGATGAGCCCGCTGCCGCCCGCGCCGCGCCCGCGCCCGAGCGAGAGGCAGATCTTCGGCAGTTGCGTGGTCTTGCCCGAGCCCGTTTCGCCCGAGACGATCACGACCTGATTGTCGCGGATGGCACGCGCGATCTCCTCGCGGCGACCGCTGACCGGCAGCGCGGCGGGAAATTCGAAGGGCGGAATCGGGTTCGGCGGCACGCGCGCGTGGCGCGAGCCGTGGGCGCGACCCTGGCGCGGCGGTCCGCTCTCATCGGCGGCCGGACTATTGGGTACGTTCGACATGGGGGCGCATTATAATCCCGGCATGAACGCACAATCCGACCTCGTCCCCATCCCGGAACCCGTCGCGACTCGCCCCGTCGCGGCCGACCCCGTTTCCCAACACGCCCAGTTCGTCGACTGGATGCGATCGGTCGCACCGTACATCCACGCGTTTCGAAACAAGACGTTCGTCGTGGGCTTCGGCGGCGAGGTCGTTCATCAAGGACTCCTGAACGCGCTCGTGTCCGACATCGCGCTCTTGCAGGCGATGGGTATCCAGATCGTGCTCGTGCATGGGTCCCGCCCGCAGGTCGAGGAACAGATGAACCTGCACGGCGTGCAATCGGAGTTCTCGCACGGTATGCGCATCACCGATGCGCGCGCGCTCGAATCGGCCAAGGAAGCGGCGGGCGAAGTGCGGCTCGATATCGAAGCCGCGATCAGCCAGGGCCTGCCCAACACGCCCATGGCACATGCGCACATCAGCGTGGTGTCAGGCAATTTCGTGACGGCCCGGCCCGTCGGCATTCTCGATGGCGTCGATTTCGCTCACACGGGCGTCGTGCGCAAGATCGATGCCGAATCGATCCGTCATTCGCTCGCAAGCCGCAAGCTCGTGCTGCTGTCGCCGCTCGGTTTCTCGCCGACCGGCGAGGCGTTCAACCTCTCGATGGAAGACGTCGCCTCCGCCGCGGCCATCGCGCTGCGTGCCGACAAGATCATCTTTCTGACCGAAACGCCCGGCATCATGAACGAAGCCGGCGATCTCGTGCGCGAGCTTTCGCTCGACGACGCCTACCGTCTGCACGAAAGCGGCGAAGTGAAAGGCGACGCGGGCTTTTACCTGAAGCATGCGGTGCGCGCCTGCCGCGGCGGCGTCCCGCGCGCGCATATCATCCCTTACTCGCTCGACGGCAGCCTGCTGCTCGAACTATTCCTGCACGACGGCGTGGGCACGATGATCTCGTACGAGAACCTCGAAAGCCTGCGCGAAGCCACGCCCGACGACGTGGGCGGCATCCTGACGCTGATCGAGCCGCTCGAATCGGACGGCACGCTCGTCAAACGCGGCCGGCACCAGATCGAACGCGACATCGACCACTTCTCGGTCATCGAGCACGATGGGGTGCTGTTCGGCTGCGCGGCGCTCTATCCGTACCCGCAGGAGCGCATCGGCGAAATGGCGTGCCTCACCGTCGCCCCGGACGCCCAGGGCTCCGGTGACGGCGAGCGCCTCTTGAAACGCGTCGAGCAACGCGCGAGGGCGCGCGGCTTGACGCGCATCTTCGTGCTGACGACCCGCACCGAACACTGGTTCCTCAAGCGCGGCTTCGTGAAAGTCAGTGTCGACGACCTACCCGAAGACCGCAGGCGCCTCTACAACTGGCAGCGCAAGTCGCTCGTGCTGATGAAGCATCTTTGAGCGCGACGCGCACGGTACATCGCGCTGGCGCGGCGCGTCCTTATTCGATTTTCTGGAGAAACCCACAATGACACGCATGGTTCAATGCGCGAAGCTCGGCAAGGAAGCCGAGGGCCTCGATTTCCCCCCGCTGCCCGGCGAATTGGGCAAGCGCATCTATGAAAGCGTCTCGAAGGAGGCGTGGCAGGCCTGGCTCAAGCATCAGACGATGCTGATCAACGAAAACCGGCTCAATATGGCCGATCCGCGTGCGCGTCAGTATCTGATGAAGCAGACGGAGAAGTTCTTCTTCGGCGACGGTGCCGATCAGGCAACCGGATACGTTCCGCCGACCGAAGGCTGAGCGGCGAGCGCATACTGCTTGCCCGCGAACGACGAGGCCGGCCGCATCAGCGCGCCGGCTTTTTTATCGTGGGTCAGACGAGCGTATGGAGTTCAGCGCGTGCGCGCCCGCCTTCGATCAAGAGGACGCCCGCCGATACGGGCAGCTTGAAGCGGCGCGGCCCGGCGCTCCCCGGGTTCACGAACAGCACGCCCTCGCGAAGCGCGAGCGCGGGCTGATGCGAATGCCCCGTCACGACGACATCGATACGTGAGCCGGCCTCGCTCAACCGCAAATCGGCGATGTCGTGCACGACGTGAATCGCCACCCCTTCGATCACGAGCGTCGTCGACAACGGCAGCCGCTCGGCCCACGCGCCTTTGTCGTTGTTGCCCCGAACGGCAGTGACCGGAGCGATCGCAGACAAAGTGTCGAGCACTTCAGGCTTGCAGATATCTCCGGCATGCACGATGGCCTGCACGCCGGACAACCACGCGAGCGCTTCCGGGCGCACAAGATTGTGCGTATCGGAAATGAGGCCGATCCGTACCGCGTTTGCCATGCCTGTCAGGCCACGATCGGAACCACGGGTTTCAGGCAGCCAGGCCGGCATGGCTGCGCGGCGGGAAAAGCAGCCCGCGCGAACGGGTCAGCGCGGCGCGCGCCCCACGGGTGGCCACGACCGCTCCGACCTGCCCGAGATTGAAATCGTGCGATACGAGCAGTTCCATGAAAGCGACCATCGGCAAGACAACCGACGGGCTGTAAAGCTGACGTTCGATGAGGGCTTTCATGGTGGCTTTCCCCTTGCTCGGTGCGGCTCGACCCGCGACCTGCTATGACGACTTCGACATGAAGCCATTCTAGGCAGACCGCGAGGCGCGATAAATCCGCAAAACGAAAAGTCACTTGTCGGCCTTCCCGAACAATAGGAACAACGAGCCGATCAATCGAGCGGCGCAGCCGCGAACTCGGCCAGCGCTTCAGCACACTCGGAGAAGGCGGCCAGCGCCGGGTGAAGCGCGGGATCGACCGCACCGGGCAGGATGTGTTGCGTGAAGCGCCAAGCCACCGCCACGGTGATATCGGCTTGCATCAGACGCTCACCGGTGAGCCAGCCCGCGCCGCCGGCCGAACCGACTTCGCGCTCGAGCAGCGCGTAGGCGGAGGACAGTTGGCCCGACACGCGGTCGACCCAAGGTTCGTGCTGCTTCTCCGCCGGCCGGAGGTTACGCTCATAGATGATCTGCACTGTCTTTTCGCTGGCGGCAAGCGCAAAACCGATCAGATGAAGCGCGCGCCGGCGTTGCGCCAGCTCCTGAGGCATCAGCCGGCGCTCCGGCGGCACCTTCTGATCGAGATAGTCGAGAATCAGGCTGGAATCGATGAACAGCGTGCCGTCGTCGTCGATCAGCGTCGGCGCCTTGACGACGGGGTTGACCGCGGAAAATGCATCGAAATGACGAAACACGGAGAGCGGACGGTGCTCGAAGCCGATATCGAGCACGGCCATCGAAACGGCCACACGGCGTACGAACGGCGAATCCAGCATGCCAATCAGTTGCATTGATGCCTCGCTTGGTCAGAGGGTGAAAACGCCACTCTATCAGCCGCCCGGTCGCCTCGTTATTCGCCTGAACAAAAAGCGCAAATGCGAACAAGGACGCGACACGCGCGAACCGTAGGGTCTTCGCCCCAATGCCGGTTCCGAAGCCCATACTGATAATCATCAGCCGCCCTGAACCCGGGCGCCGAGCGCGCCTCGCCGGAGTGAGCCGCCATGAAGATGCGATCCGTAGCAGCCTCGGTTTTGATGGGCGCCATCGTCTCCTGCGGCGCCGGCTGTGCCGAACAGGGCCGGCCCGACTACGCCTATACGACGACCGTGGCGATTCCCGACGGCAAGACCGTCGAATGCGCGGTCAACGAGCCGCTTGCCGGCCGGAGTGGGCCGGCCGCACCGCTCAGTACCAGCGAGGAGCGCCAGGCTGAGGTCCTGGCCATGCATCGTCTCTTCCTCGAGACGGGCCCCTGGTCCGATTACCCCACGCCGTACACCGCGCCCGACATCAAGTGCCGGGCCATACGTTGATGTTCAACCTGCACGCAGGATGCGCAGGCCCTCTTCGACCGGCAACTCGTTGTCCGCGGCGAATCGCATCACGAACTCGAACGCCTCCGGGCAGATTTCGGCCAGCTCGCCCGACACGGTGAGACACTTGATGCCCTCATCGACAAACGGCACCGCAAGCCATGTCGATGCCGAATTCCTGCCCGGCCGCTTCTCTTTGACGAACAGCGCGATGACACCGGCAAGACGCTCGGCCCAGTCGCCGGGCCGAAACGTTTTCCCGCCGTGTGTGAGACCCACGATCAGATGGGTGCGATGACGGCGCGAAGGATGAACGTGGTGGGTCATTCGTGAGCGAGTGAATGGGCCGGCAGCATGCCAACCGGTGCGGGGCGCTCGCGCGTCGTGCTTGCGAGCGCGTCGGCGCGAAGCCGGAAGACGGCCACCGTTTCGTCGAGCAGGCGCGCCTGCTCCTCCAGCGATGCCGCAGCCGACGCTGCCTGTTCGACGAGCGCGGCGTTTTGTTGCGTCGAGCGGTCCATGTGCGATACGGCGCGCTCGATCTCTTCGATTCCCTGGGACTGGAAGTCCGACGCCGTACTAATCTCCGCGACGATCGCATTGACCTCGTGCGCCGCCTTGACGATGTCGCCCATCGTCGCGCGAGCGCGCTCGGCCAATTCGGTCCCGCCTTGCACCTTGGCGACCGACGCCGTCATCAGTGCACGGATTTCCTTGGCCGCGGCGGCGGACCGGCCAGCAAGCGCGCGAACCTCGCCGGCCACGACAGCGAATCCGCGTCCCTCTTCGCCAGCCCGCGCGGCTTCGACCGCCGCATTGAGCGCCAGTATGTTCGTCTGGAAAGCAATGCCTTCGATTGCTCCGATGATGTTGACGATATGATCCGAGTCGGCCGACATGTCCGCGATTGCATGAACGATCTCCCCTACCACCTCGCCGCCGCGCACCGCGGTCGCTGAGGCCGTTTGCGCCTGCACACTCGCCTGCCGGGCGTGCTGCGCGTTTTGCGCGACGGTTGTGGTGAGCTCTTTCAAGCTCGCCGCTGTCTCTTGGAGCGCTGCTGCTTGTTGTTCGGTGCGCGCGGACAAATCGGCATTGCCGCTCGCGATATCGTGCACACCGTGACGAATTTCGCCGGTGCCGTCGCGCACACGTGTGACGGTCGCCGCCAGGCTTGCCTGCATGCGCGCGAGCGCATCCAGCAGCCGGCCCATCTCCGCACCGCGCGACGTATCGATCGTCGAGGTCAGGTCGCCTGAAGCGATTCGCTCGAAGTGATCGATCACGGTGCCGATCGGCTTGACGATCGACGCGCTCAGGACTCGCCGAGCGAGCACTGCGAGAACGACAGACGCGGCCCCGACGCAGGCAAAAAGCGCCAGCAAGCGGTGAAAGCGGTCCTGCGCAGCATCGAAATGCATCTTTTGCGCGCGCACCTGAAAATCCATGAGCCGCTGCGCCGCCTCTTTGTAGTCCGAGAAAACTGCTTCCGGTGCATGCCGCTCGATGGTGCGGAAGGAGGCGAAATCGTCCTGGTCGAGCGCCGCGATTTCCGGCGCGATGACCTGCTTGATCAGAGTGGCGCGAGCGGTGCGCAACGCGTTCGCGAGCGAGGCTTCCGCATCGCCCGATACGGGCAGCGCGCTGTAAGCCTCGAGCGCGCGATCGCTGGCGGCCAGCGCCGCATGAATGTTCGCCAGCGTCGATTCTGTCGGCTTGCCTTGTGCAACGAGTGTCTCGTAGCTGCCCAGATCGACACGCGCTTGCAAGAGGTTCGCGGAGGTCTCCGCAAGATGCGTCAGCGCCGCGGTCTCGGCACTATGCATCTTCTCTAGCGCCACATTGGCGGATCTGAGTCCGATGACCGATGCCACGATCACGAGTATCAACGCGCCCGTGTAGCCGGCGACCGTCGCGCTCAGCGCGGCACGAACGTTAGTGACCCTAACCATGCTGTCTTCCCAAAAAAAAGGCGGCAAGCAATGAGGCTCGCCGCCGCCTTTAAATGGCTGCCCTCATCAGGCAGCACCGTCTTGGAGGAGGTAGGACAATCAGAAGCGGGTACGCACACCCGTGGTCAGCTCGAGCTGGTTCTTCGCCCCGAACGTGCTGCCAACCGTGTAGCCGCCGTGAAGCCGCATGTAGTCGCCCGCAAGGTACAGCTCGGTACGCTTGGACAGGTGATAGAACGTCGATGCGTAGAGCGTTTCCTTGAAGCCGTTGTGCAAGCCGGCCGTCGCATCGAACACGTGGGCCGTGTTGGCGTTCGGAATATCGCCGTCGGCGTTGTACGCGGCGTTGTGAACGCGCATCTGCTGATAACCGAGCTCATAGTCGAACGGTCCCTTCGGCGCAAGCTTGAGCGACACCGTCCACGCGTTGTCCTGGCGCTGGCCCAGCGAGCCTTGATTGCCGAGATAACGGAAGTAGCCCGCGTTGATACGCGCGATACCGAACGTGTAGTTACCGCCCACCGACCACGTTTGATCGACGAAGCCCGTGTTGTTCACGTGGTTGTAGAAAGCCGACACGTTGAACGGGCCGCCGTTGTAACCGAGCGCTGCCTGATAGGTGCTGCCCGATGCGAACGACGTCGAGTTGCTGAACGCATAACCTGCGCTTGCGAAGATGCCGTTGCTGAACAACTTCTTCCACGCGAGACCGTTGTTGTAACGGGTACCCGTTGCGCCGGCAGCATAGAAAATCATCTGCTTGAAGTTGTTCGAGTTCGTCCAGCCGCCCTCTTCATAGCGCAGCTTGGCACTGCCGTACGGATCGCCGTAGATCGCCGAGGCGTCACGCGCGATCGTGTTCTGGAAGCCGGCAGTGAATTTACCGTACGTATCGTTCTCGATGCCAACCCACGCATCGCGATCGAAGATCTGGCCCGGATCTTCCATGTTCCCGTTGGCAACCACGAATTCGCTTTCGAGAGTGAAGATCAGCTTGGTGCCGCCGCCGAGATCTTCCGCGCCCCTCAAGCCCCAGCGGCTGCCGCTGAACCACGGCTCGCCATCGTTACCCATGCCGATCACGTGATTGCCCTTCGCATCGGCATGCGTGATGTAAGTGGGGAAGCTCAAATCCATGAGCCCGTACAGCTGCACGCTCGACTGCGCGTGCGCGCCGCTCGCCGCGGCCAATGCGCCGGCGGCAATTGCCAAGGTCCGATAGGTCCTTCTCAAGATCGTCTCCTCATTCACTGCGTTGAACTTCTGCTTGTTTGAACGGTGCCACTCCCATCTGAGCACCGAGCTTTCCGCCAAAACGGAATGGAGACAATCGTAGTGGTCCGAATCCTTCGCGCTGCTTTCGTGATCGCTTAGTAGTACTAAGTGCTTTCACTAGTTACGCAATGATGACTAGTTCATCATTGTGCTTCTTTCTCCTTGAGGATATAGCCAAGCCCGCGCAACGTCATGATTTGCGCCGTGGATGCGGAAAGATGCTTACGTAATCGATGAATGTAGATGTCGATAGCATCGGCGCTCGCCTCATCCTCCAGGCTGAACACGCTATCCATCAGCGCGGCCTTCGTGACGGTCTTGCCCTGCTTGAGCATCAACGTTTCAAGAATCGCATGTTCTCGGCGCCGCAAGGCGAGCGGCGCGTCGTTGTGCGAGAACTCGCGCGTATCCGTGTTGTACTGCAGGTCGCCGCACACGAGCGAGCCCGATTTACCGCTCGTCTGACGGCGGATCAGCGCCTTGATGCGCGCAACGAGCTCGCGCGCGTCGAACGGCTTGACGACGTAATCGTCCGCACCGATGCTGAAGCAATCGACCTTGTCGTCGATCGAACCATGGGCCGTCAGCATCAAGACCGGCGCGTTATCGCCGCGTCTGCGCAATCGTGCGAGCACTTCCTTGCCGCTCATGCGCGGCAAACGCATGTCGAGCAGCACGACATCGTAGCTTTGCGTACTGAGCACGGCATCGGCCGATTCGCCGTCGCTCGCGCAATCGACGGCGAAATTCTCGGCTCGCAGCAGATTGACGATCCAGTGCGCCAGTTCGGCGTTGTCCTCGACCAGAAGCAGTTTCATTGCGTCATTCCTTCACGGCTTGCAGCCGGCAGACGAACGGTGGCCGTGAGGCCGACGCGCCCAGGGCCCGGTGCGACGGACGCCGCGCCGCCATGCGAGCGCGCGATGCCCTGCACGATCGCGAGTCCGAGACCGGTCCCGTCGACATCGGTCGCGCCGCGATAAAAACGCTCGAACACGTGTGCGCGTATCTCCGCGGGAATGCCCGGCCCGTTGTCCACCACTTCCAGCAGCACCTCGTCCCCCTCGCGCCTGCAAATCACCGTCACGTGCCCCCCTTCCTGTGTATAACGAATCGCATTGTCGACGAGGTTCGCAACGAGCGCGGCGAGCAATTGCTCGATACCCATCACGGCGATGTCATCGGCGAGGTCGGCCCCCAGGTCGATATTACGCCGCTGTGCCGCCATGATGAGCTCCTCGAGCACGGAGAAAACCACACGTGCCATATCGACGCGCACAAGCGTGGCGGCGGCTCGCGTCGACTCGGCTTGCGCCAGCAGCAACAGCTGATTCGTGATTTCGATCATCTTGAGGCTCGTGCGCCTCACGCCATGCAGCACATCGACGAGCACGGGATCGCCGGCGTTGTGCTGGCAGGCGTATTGGACCTGCGTGTCGAGCAGCGTCAGCGGCGTGCGCAATTGATGTGCGGCATCGGCGATGAATTGCCGCTGCGTGGTCGTATGCAGTTTCAGACGCGCGATACATTGATTGATCGCGTCGACGATGGGACGCAGTTCAGACGGCAAATGATGGAAGCGGATCGGTTCCAGCTCCATGGCGTCGCGATCGGCAACGTTTTCGCTGAGCTTCATGAGCGGCCGCAACTCGCTCGTGAGGCCGATCACGACAAGTACCGCGGCCAGCGCGAGCATCAAACCCTGCCGCAGGACCTGCGGGTGCCAAAGCTGCGAGAGCATCGCCTCGCGCGAAGCTTGCGTCTTGGCCACGATCACGGTGACTGGCGTGACGGAGCCCGAGTCGTAGACTTGCCGCTGGAATGCGACGGCGCGCAGGTTTTGTCCGTCGAGCACCGTGTCGTAAAACACGGGAAAGGTTGCCAGGTGCCCGGGCAACGCGAGATCGATCGACCCGCCGAGCAGCTTGTCCTCGCCCGCGACGACCTTGTAGAAGACCTGGTCGCGGTAAGGCGATTCGAACATTTCGAGCGCCGCGGGCGGGATATTCGCGATCAGCGCCCCATCGCGCCACTCGATGTTTTCGCCTATGGTGCGCGCTGACGCAAGCAGCACACTGTCCTGCACGAGATCGGCCGTCTGCCGCGACGCGTCGTGCGCCATCAAGCCCGTGACGAAGACGAACGTGCCGAGCGGCAGAAAAACCCACAACAGCAGCCGCGCACGCAGGCTATGCAGCATCACGAACTCCCCCTATTCATCCGACGCTCAACGGGGCGCGGGCACGCATCTTCCGATGCGTGCCCGCGAAGAACCGCTTTTACCGCTTTTACCGCTTTTCCGTTGCGGCCGCGGCGCCTACTTCCTCAGAAGGCGGACGGTCTCCACTTCAGCAAACGCCTTTCCAGTGCCGTCAGCAGGTAGTCTGTCGTCAACGCGACCACAGCCAGCACGATCATCGCAGCAAACACGCCGCTTGCGTTGAACGCGCCCTGCGCCGTCGAGATCAACAGGCCGATACCCTGCTTCGAGCCGAGGAATTCGCCGACGACCGCACCGACGAGCGCGAAACCGAAGCTCGTATGCAAGCTGGCAAGAATCCAGGAGAGCGCCGACGGAATCACGACCGCGGTGGTCAGCTGACGCTTCGACGCGCCGAGGATCTGCGCGTTCGCGATCATATAGCGGTCCGCTTCGAGCACGCCTTGGAACGCATTGCCGAAGACGACGAAGAACACCATGACCACCGCGAGCGCCACCTTCGATGCCATGCCGAGGCCCAGCGCAATGACGAATACGGAGCCGAGCACCACACGCGGAATCGAGTTCGCGATCTTGATGTAGAGGCTGAAGACGTCGGACAGCAGCTTGTTGCGGCCGAGGATGACGCCGCAGATGATGCCGCCCACCGCGCCGATCAGAAAGCCGAGCATCGTTTCTTCGAGCGTCACCCAGACCTGCACGAGCAGCGGGCCTTGCGAGGTTCCGTTCACGAACCAGTCGACGATCTGATCGAAGATCAGCGACGGCATCGAGAAAAAGAACGGATCGAACCATTTGAATCGTCCGCCGAGCTCCCAGCCGCCGAGCACGACGACGAGCACGAGAATACGCAAGCCGATGACGAGCGCACGGCGCTGCCGGATCCGGCGTTGCGCGACTTTTTCGACCTCGGCGAGCGATTGTTCGCCAAAGGCGCGTTGAGCATGTTCAACTGTTGACATTTTCCGACCTTCCTTCCAGTTCTTGCCGCGTTCTTTCGGTTCTTGCGCGAGGGTAGACATCAAGCGATCTGCACTTCTTCGCGCAGGTCGCGCCAGATGTCGCGCGAGATTTCGATGAAGCGCGGTTCGTAGCGAATTTCCGAGGTGATGCGCGGCCGCGGCAAATCGATCTCGTAGACCTTTTTCAGCGTGGCCGGACGCGCCGTGAGCACGAACACGCGGTCAGCCAGCGCAATCGCTTCCTCGAGATCGTGCGTGACGAAAACGACGGAGCCCGCATTGGCCGACCACAATTGCAGCAGCTCGTCTTGCATCAGCGTGCGCGTTTGCATGTCGAGGGCCGAAAACGGCTCGTCCATGAGCAGGATCTCGGGCTTGTTGATGAACGTCTGGGCGAGCGAGACGCGCTTGCGCATACCGCCCGAGAGCTGGTGCGGATAGTGATTCTCGAACTTTTCGAGACCGACGCGGCGCAGCCAATCGCGCGCCTCTTCATGTGCGACGGCCTTCGAACGTCCGCGAAACATGGGGCCGGCCGCGACGTTGTCGAGCACGGTGCGCCACGGAAACACAGCGTCCGCCTGAAAGACGAAGCCGATGCGTGGATCGATGCCCGTCACGGGCGCGCCCATCACACGGACTTCACCCGTCGTCGGCTTGAGCAGGCCGGTGATCATGCTGAGCGTCGTCGATTTGCCGCAGCCCGTCGGGCCGACGATCGCAATGAACTCGCCCTTGGCGACCGACATGCTGAAATCGCGCAATGCGATCGTCGCCTTGCCGTCGGGCGAAATGAAGCGGCACGATACCGAGTTGAACTCGATGACAGGTGATTCTTTGGAGACAGCTTTGTTCATCGCAAATCCAGGGAAGTGGCCGGCGCCGCCCCTCGCGGCGCCGGTGAAGGCACGGGCTCCGGCTACGGCCGGAACGCACGGTGCCCGATTATTTCGACTCCACGAACGCGTTGGTGTAGGTCTTCGACAGATCGACGTGCTTGCCCTTGACCGACGGGTTGAAGCCCGCCAATACCTTGAGCACCGTTTCCGGGCCATCCTTCGGCATCTTCGCGTCCTTGGTGAACATCGGCAGCGAAGCCTTCAGCGCCATCAGGTAGAGTTCCTTGTCCTTCTGATAGTCGGCCGGCATCTTCGCGGCGATTTCATCGGCGCTGTGCGTACTGATGAACTGCATCGTCTTCGCGAACGCGTGCGCGAGCTTTTGGGCCTCCTGCTTGTGCGATTCTGCCCAGGCACGCTGCACATAAAAGCTCGCCGCCGGATACACGCCGCCGAGCGCGGCCTTCGTACCGTCGACGTTACGCATGTCGACGAGCACCTTCGCGTCGCCCGTCTTCAGCAGCTTGGAGACGGTCGGCTCCGTCGTCATCCCCGCATCGATACGGCTTTGCTTGATCGCGGCAATGAAGCTCGCATCCGCGCCGACAGGCAGCATCGTGTACTGGTTGGACGCGATGCCGTGCTGGGCAGCGAGGTACTGCGTGAGAAAGCTCGTCGACGAACCGAGGCCGGTCACGCCGAGCGTCTTGCCCTTCACGTCGGCGAACGACTTGAGCGTATCGGCCGCCTTCGTCGACACCATCTCGACTTCGCCCGGCACCTGACAGAACACGGCGATCGCCTCGGTTTCCTTGCCCTTCGTCTGCAAGTCGATCGTGTGATCGTAAAAGCCGACCACGCCTTGCACGGCGCCAGCGAGGAGCTCGTTTTCCGCATCGACGCCGGCCGGCTGCGAGAGCAGCTCGACGTCGAGACCTTCGTCCTTGAAGTAGCCGAGCTGCTCGGTGAGCTTCGCAGGCAAATAAATGATCTTGGTGATGCCCCCCACCATGATCGTGACCTTTCCGTCATCAGCGGCTGATGCGTGCTGCGAGACGATACCAAATGAAAGTGCCGAAGCGAGAGCGAGGACCTTCAAGTTGCGCAGGGTCGGGTACATCGTGACGTCTCCTTTGTTATCGCGCGCCGCGGGATGCGGTCTGTTGTCGCGTTGATGGCGAAATTCTATTGGACGCAATCCTTCTCGATCCTTTCGCCGATGCAAGGTAGGTATACGGGATTTCCATAATAAACAAGCTCGGTAGGCACACGGTGGACTTCGCTGCGGCGATCCGACGGGTCCGCTATAGTAGGCAGCCATAGCGAGGCATGACCACAAATAATCAGGAGACCCAACGATGCACGGCTCGCCGGCGCCCACGCCGCCCGTCCCACCGGCCCCGTCCCACGGCAGCCTCACCGTGTTGCAAGGCGCGGCGCTTTATGTCGGCGCCGTGCTCGGCACGGGTGTCATCGCGTTGCCCGCGCTGGCGGCCAACATTGCCGGGCCGGCTTCGCTGCTGGCCTGGCTCGCACTCGTTCTGCTGTCCGCGCCGCTCGCGGCCACGTTCGCCGCGCTCGGTGCGCGCTACCCCGACGCGGGCGGCGTCGCAACCTACGTGCGCAACGCGTTCGGCGAGCGCGCCTCGGCCATCGTCGGCTGGTGTTTCTACTTTGCCGTGCCCGCCGGCGCGCCGGCCGCGGCCATGTTCGCGGGCGCCTACGTGGCTGCGGCCGTCGGCGGCGGCAGCCAGACCGTGTTGCTGACGAGCGTCGCACTCGTGATTGTCGTCACGGCCGCCAACGCGCTCGGCGTCACGATCTCGGGGCGCTTGCAAGTCGTGCTCTCGGCGCTGCTCGTGGCGTTGCTGCTCGCGGCCGTCGCCGTTTCGGCGCCGCATGCGCGGCTCGCCTATCTGCACCCGTTTGCACCGCACGGCTGGTCGGCCATCGCACCCGCGGCAGCGTTGCTCGTCTGGAGCTTTGCGGGCTGGGAAGCCATCACCCACCTGGCAGGCGAATTCCGGCATCCGGCGCGCGACCTGCCGCTCGCCTCGGGCATCGCGGTCGTCGTCGTGGGCGTGCTCTACCTCGCCGTCGCCGCGGCCAGCGTGCTCGTGCTGGGCCCCGCGGCAGGCCAGGCCGACGCGCCGCTCGCCCAGTTGCTGGTGATCGGTATCGGCGGCAAAGTCCGGATCGTCGCCGCGTTCGCCGCCGTCCTGCTCACGCTTGGCACGATGAACGCTTACTTTGCGGGCGCAGCCAAGCTCGGTGCCGCGCTCGGTCGCGACGGGGCCCTGCCGCGCTGGCTGGCAGCAGGCTCGCTCGCGGGCGACGTCCCGCGTCGCAGCCTGGGCGTGGTCGCGGCGCTGGCCGCGCTCGCCACCGCGGTCGTTGCATGGGCGCAGCTCGGGCCCAAACCGCTCGTGCTGGTGACGACGGGTTCGTTCGTCACGGTCTACGCGCTCGGCACGGCCGCCGCACTGAAGCTGCTGCCGCGCGGCAGCGCCGCCCACCGATGCGCCGGCATCGCATTGATCGCGGTCGCGGCGCTATGCGTGGCGACCGGATGGTTCCTGCTGTGGCCGCTCGTGATGAGCGCCTGCGCGCTGCTTTATCTGGCGCTGCAAAAACGGTTGCAAAAGCGTCGCGACGCCCGGCTTCGGGGCGCGCGGGGCAAGGTCGCGCAAACCGACGGTTAGCGTGCAGTCATCGCGTCAGGACGCGCCGCTGCTCGCCACGGCGGGATCGCCGAGCCGATAGGCGCGCCGGGCATTGGCACCGAAGACGCGCGGCACCGCGTCGGGACCGTACGTGCCGACCAGTTCGAGCGCATGAGCGAGCCACGCCCGCCCTTCTCCTGCACAGCGCACGACGGGAAAATCGCTGCCCCAAATCGTCCGCTCGGTGCCGAACAGCTCCAGCACACGCCGAGCCCACGGCTCGACCGTCTCGACGGGCGAGCCCGGCGCCGCCTCGGTCCATAGACCTGACAGTTTGCAGTAGACCGACGGATGGGCGGCGAGCGCGGCGAGCCGCTCGCTCCAGGCCTCGCGCCCCTCTCCGGAGGCGATGTCGGGCTTCGCCGCATGGTCGATCACCACCGTCAACGACGGATGCCGCTCGACGAGCTCGAGAATCCAGGGCAGATGCACGGGGCGAACGAGCGCGTCGAAAGTCAGCTGCGATTCGGCCATCGCATCGAGCGCACGACGCGCGAACGGGCGCCCGATCCACCCCGGATCGGGCAGGTCCTGCAGCATCGGCCGCAAGCCGACGAGATGCGGATGCGTCGCCAGCGCCGCGATACGCGCGTGCGCATCGTCGCGCTCGAAGTCCGTCCATCCGACCACGCCAGCGACTTCGCCGGGATGCGCCAACGCGTGCTCGAGCAAAAACGTCGTTTCGTCCTCGGTCGGCGCAGCTTGCACGAGAATGCCGGCGCTTACGCCGAGGGGCGCGAATTCGTCGCGCCAGTGCGCCAGCCCGTAATCGCGGTAAAGCACGCCGAACTCGGGCGTGAGCCACCCGTAATCGCCCCGCGCCAAGGACCAGATATGAAAATGTCCGTCGATGACCATCGTCAGGAATCCTGAACAAGCAAAGGAAATGTCTTTCTGGCGATCCGCCGCATCGCGGGCGGCGGCATCGTGCGCCGGGCAGCCCTCAGCCGGGCTCGCTCGCGTTCGCGGGAATGAGCCCCTCGCTTTTGAGCGCCACCCAGAACGCGCGCGGAATGGGCGCCGCCATCGCGGCGCAGTTCTGCCGGACTTCCTCGGGCGTGCGCGCACCGGCGATGACGCAGGCCACCGGTCGCGGCGCCTTGCAAAACTGCAGCGCGGCGGCCTTCAGATCGACGCCGAAGCGCTCGCATAAGGCAAGAAGCCGCGCCCGTCTGTCGAGCATCGAAGCGGGGGCTTCGGCATACTCGAACGTATTGCCGCCCGCGAGGAGCCCCGAGTTGTAAGGACCGCCGATCACGAACTGCACGCCGCGCGCCTCGCAAGCAGGGATCAGCGCATCGAGCGCGCCGGTATCGAGCAGCGTATAGCGCCCCGCGAGCAGAAAAATGTCGGGATCCGCATCGTCGAGCGTTTTCAGGCAAGGCTCGACGCGATTCACGCCAAGCCCCCACGCGC
Source organism: Trinickia sp. (assembly GCF_057351765.1). Lineage (NCBI taxonomy): Bacteria > Pseudomonadati > Pseudomonadota > Betaproteobacteria > Burkholderiales > Burkholderiaceae > Trinickia > Trinickia sp. The sequence goes on from NZ_JBMRBK010000042.1 coordinate 53,336, forward strand.
CGATGACGCCCTCGTCGCGCCATTGAGACAGCACCTTCATCGCGCCGTCCACCGCGGTCCGGTAGTGCCGCAGCCAGTCGTCGCCATGCGTGTCCTGTGCGACATCGTGGATATAGACGATATCGATGCGATCGGTGCCGAGCCGTTTCAAACTCGCCTCGAGCGAGCGGCGCGCACCGTCGCCCGAATAATCGTATTCCACGCGAAACGGCAGGCCGCCCACAAAGCCGTTATGAACCTCGGGCACGGAAGCGTCCGGAACCAGCAGACGCCCCACTTTCGTCGATACGGCGAATGCGTCGCGCGGATAGCGCGCAAGCGCGCGGCCCAGCCGCGTTTCCGAGAGACCCGCGCCATAAAACGGCGCCGTGTCGAAGTAGCGAATGCCGGCGTCCCAGGCGGCCGACACCGTCTCCAGCGCCACCTCGTCGCTGACGCGCGCAAAAAGATTGCCGAGCGGCGCCGCCCCGAAGCCCATTGGGCCGGGGGCGATCGCGCCGCGCTCGTCACGGTCGTGGCGATCTGAGCGATCGTGGGTCACGGTCGTATCTCCATAAACGAAGCGCCCGTATCAGGCGTGGGATAACTGCGGCGCCTTGGCCGCGCGTTCGGATTTCGCCGCCTTGCCCCGACGGGCCGAGGCGCGCTTGGTGGCTGGCGCGACGCACGATTGACGCACGACCAGCTCTGGGGCGAAGACGATATGGCGGGGCGCGACATCGAGTCCGTTCACCCGCTCGACGAGCATGTCGAGCGCGGCGGCGGCCATCTCGTCGACGGGTTGCCGCACCGTAGTCAGCGCCGGTGAGAATGCGGCCGCCCACGCGAAGTCGTCGATGCCGACCACCGAGATGTCATCGGGACACCGGATGCCCGATTCGGCCAGCGCGCGCATCGCGCCGATCAACATCTGGTTGTTCGTCGCGAAGATGGCGGACGGCGGCTCGGGCAGCTTCATCAGCGCCTGCGCGGCCTTGAATGCCTCGGGCTCGCCGAAAGCGCCCTGCCGCACGAGTTCCGGTATCACATCGAGCCCTGCCGCGCGCAACCCGTCGACGAATCCGGCCAGGCGATCCCGGCCCGGCACGAGATGTTGCTGACCCGCAAGGATCGCAACGCGCGTATGGCCGAGCGAGAGGATGTGCTGCATGACGATGCGCGAAGCGGCCACGTTGTCCAACACGACAGAGTCGTAATCCGACGCCCGGATGATGTGATCGACGGCCACGATCGGCATGATGCCGACGTCGTTGGCGAGGTCTTTGTAGGTTTCGTCGGGGCCCGTCGCGCACAGAATCGCGCCGACCGCCAGATGCGCGCGCAGCATGCGCAAGTACCAGCGTTCCTGCTCGAGATCGCGCTCGCTATCGCAAAGCAGCACGGCATAGCCCAGCGTGCGCGCACGCTTTTGGACTTCGTGGACGAGCTCCGTGAAAAATGGATTCGTGATATCGGGCACCACGAGACCGATCAGCTTGGTCGCACCTTTCTTGAGGCTGCGCGCCACGGTATTCGGCGCATAGCCGAGCGCCGCCACCGCCTTTTGCACGCGGCTCGTCAGCTCGGGGCTCACGTACGTCGAACCCGAGAGTACTGCCGAGACAGTGGCCAGGCTGACCTCGGCCAGCCGCGCCACATCCTTCATCGTTGCTGCCACGTTGTTTCCCGCTCTGAATGGTCCCATCGATGCCTTTGCCGAGCCGCTCCTCATGGTCTCGCCGGCAAGACGAGCCCCGATCATATCCGCATTCCCAAACTGTGGCAAAACGTTTAGCGAAACGTTTCGATGGACGCGGCAACATGGTTAACCCGATAGTGCCGTCTCACCTGTTGACATCGGCCTTAGCGCCATCTAGTCTCACGCCGAAACGTTTAGCGAAACGTTTCGGCAAGCGAACCGCCGGGGCTCCCTTCGGGGCCCCGTCCAGGACGAGACAGATGAGTGAGACAGATCAACCGCCAGCCGGGCAAGCGCCGCGCCCCCTGGTGTCCATCCGCAACTTGTGCAAGTCGTTTCCCGGCGTGCGTGCGCTCGACAATTGTCAGTTCGAGTTGCTGCCGGGCGAGGTCCATGCCCTGATGGGCGAAAACGGCGCCGGCAAGTCGACGCTGATGAAGGTGCTATCGGGTGTCTACCAAAAGGACGAGGGGGAAATCCTCGTCGATGGCCAACCTGTCGACATTCCCGACCCGCGCGCCGCCCAGGCACTCGGCATCGGCATCGTGCATCAGGAATTGAACCTGATGAATCATCTGAGCGCCGCGCAGAACATCTTCATCGGGCGCGAGCCGAAGGGGCGCCTCGGGCTTTTCATCGACGAGCGCGAGCTCAATCGCCGGGCCACGGCGATCTTCAAGCGTATGCATCTGAAGCTCGATCCGCGCACGCCGGTCGGCGAGCTCACGGTGGCCAAGCAGCAGATGGTCGAGATTGCGAAGGCGCTCTCGTTCGATTCGCGCGTGCTCATCATGGACGAGCCCACCGCGGCGTTGAACAACGTCGAGATCGAGGACCTCTTTCGTATCATTCGGCAACTGCAGACGCATGGCGTCGGCATCGTCTATATCTCCCACAAAATGGACGAACTGCGGCAGATCGCGAGCCGCGTGACGGTCATGCGGGACGGACAGTACGTGGCCACGGTTCCCACCGCGACAACACCGGTCGAGACCATCATCGGCATGATGGTCGGACGCCAGCTCGACAGCGCGCCGCGGCACCCGAGCCACACCGCCGATAACGAGATCGCGCTCGAAGTCAAAGGCCTGACGCGCGGCACCGCGATCCGCGACGTGAGCTTCACGTTGCGTCGCGGCGAGGTGCTCGGTTTCGCCGGCCTCATGGGCGCGGGCCGCACGGAAGTGGCGCGCGCGATCTTCGGCGCCGATCCGCTCGAGCGCGGCGAGATCCATGTGCACGGCAAGCGCGTATCGATCAAATCGCCGAAGGATGCGGTGCGCCACGGCATCGGCTATCTGTCCGAAGACCGCAAGCATTTCGGCCTCGCCACCGGGATGGACGTGAAAGCCAACGTGGCGCTGCCGAGCATGCACAGCTTCACCTCGTTCGGCATGTTTCTCGACCAGCGCGCGATTCATCGCGCGGCCGACAAATACGTGAAGCAGCTGCGCATCAAGACACCTTCGGTCGATCAGCAGGTGCGTCTGCTCTCCGGCGGCAATCAGCAGAAAATCGTGATCGCCAAGTGGCTGCTGCGCGATTGCGACATCCTCTTTTTCGACGAACCGACGCGCGGCATCGATATCGGCGCGAAGACGGAAATCTACAAGCTCATCGACGCGCTGGCGGCCGAAGGCAAGGCCATCGTCATGATCTCGTCGGAGCTCCCCGAAATCCTGCGCATGAGCCATCGTGTGCTCGTCATGTGCGAGGGGTGCGTGACCGGCGAACTGCCGGCCGGCACCGCCACGCAGGAAAACATCATGCAGCTCGCGACGCAACGCGAGTCAGTCGTCACCGAATGAATCGACGGAATCGAACATGAGCCAGACACCGAACCCGCTGCCTCCGGCAGAACCCGCCCTGTCGATGGAGCGCGAGCGCAGCGTCGCCGCACTCCTCGGCAAGATTTTTCACTCCGGCGCACGCCAGAAGCTGCTCGCGTTCGCCAGTCTCATCGTGCTCATCGCATTTTTCGGCATTGCGTCGCCGCAGTTCCTGCAGGTCGACAACCTGGTCAGCATCTTGCAGGCCACGGCGGTGAACGGTGTGCTCGCGGTCGCTTCCACGTTCGTCATCATCACCGGCGGCATCGACTTGTCCGTCGGCACGTTGATGACCTTTTGCGCCGTCATGACGGGCATGGTGCTGACGAACTGGGGAATGCCGCTTTTCGTGGGCATTCTCGCCGCGATCTTCTTCGGCGCGCTGTGCGGCTGGATCTCCGGCTTTCTGATCGCGAAGCTGCGCATTCCGCCGTTCATCGCCACGCTCGGCATGATGATGCTGCTCAAGGGACTCTCGCTCGTGATCTCGGGCACGCGGCCCATCTATTTCAACGACACGCCGGGCTTCACGAGCATTTCGCAGGATTCGGTGATCGGCACTTTGATTCCCGCGCTGCCGATTCCGAACTCGGTGCTGATCCTCTTCCTGCTCGCGGTCGTTGCCGCGGTGGCGCTCAACAAGACGCTGTTCGGCCGCTATACGTTCGCACTCGGCAGCAACGAGGAAGCCGTGCGCCTGTCCGGCGTTGCCGTCGATCGGTGGAAGATCGCCGTCTATACGGTCGGCGGCGCCATTTGCGGCATCGCCGGTCTGCTGATCGCTTCGCGGCTGAATTCCGCGCAACCGGCGCTCGGCCAGGGCTACGAGCTCGATGCGATCGCGGCCGTCGTCATCGGCGGCACGTCGCTATCGGGCGGCATCGGCACGATCACGGGTACGATGATCGGCGCATTCATCATGAGCGTGCTCGTGAACGGGCTGCGCGTGATGTCGGTCGCGCAGGAATGGCAGATCGTCGTGACGGGCGGAATCATCATCGCGGCCGTCTATATGGACATGCTGCGTCGAAGAAAACAGCGGTAACGTTTGCTTTGTTTTACAGCAGGCGCGCGCTTCGCCCGCGCCATGAGTTCAACCAGAGAGGAGACGTGCAAATGATGAAACCGAGATTGATCGGCGCGGCTGTCGGGCTTGCCCTGGCATTGGGATTCGGTGCGGGGGCACAAGCGGCGGACGAGCCGTATGTCGCGCTGATCTCCAAGGGCTTTCAGCATCAGTTCTGGCAAGCCGTGAAAAAAGGCGCTGAAAAGGCTGGCGAGGACTATCACGTCAGAGTCACGTTCGAAGGGCCCGAAACCGAAGCGATGGTCGACAAGCAGATCGACATGCTCTCGGCCGCGCTGGCGAAACGGCCCGCCGCGATCGGTTTTGCCGCGCTCGACAGCAAGGCGGCGATCCCCCTCCTGAAGAAGGCACAGCAGGAGAAGATCCCCGTCATCGCGTTCGACTCGGGCGTCGACAGCAACATCCCGCTCGCCACCGCGGCGACCGACAACAAGAAGGCAGCCGCGCTCGCCGCCGACAAGATGGCCCAGCTCATCGGCGATGAAGGCGAAGTCGCGCTCGTCGTGCACGACCAGACGAGCCGCACGGGTATCGATCGGCGCGACGGTTTCGTCGACGAAATGAAGGCCAAGCATCCGAAGGTCAAGATCGTCGATATTCAATACGGCGCCGGCGATCAGTTGAAATCGACCGAGATCACGAAGGCGCTGCTCGCCGCGCATCCCAAGATCAAGGGCATCTTCGGCGCGAACGAAGGCTCGGTGATCGGTGTCATCCACGGCACCAAGGAAATGAAGATGACCGGCAAGGTCGTCATCATCGGCTACGACTCGGGCAAGGAGCAAAAAGAAGCGATCCGCTCCGGCATCGAGGCCGGCGCAATCACGCAGAACCCGGGCGGTATCGGCTACGAAACGGTCAAGGCGGCCGTCGAGGCCATCAACGGCAAGGCGAAGCAGATTCCGAAGGTGATCGACACGGGCTTTTACTGGTACGACAAGTCCAACATCGACGATCCGAAGATCGCATCGCAGCTCTACGATTGACTCTCCCTCCCCCACCCTGCGTGGGGTCTTAGCCGGTCGCCCGCCCACGCGCGCGACCGGCTACGCATCGAAACCGTGGACACTGTGACGCGCAGTGGCTACGATCGTCGAACCGTCAACTTTCGTACCGAATACGCTCATGCAGCCAGCATCGCTTTCCGTTTTGCCGACCGACCTCGACCGAGCGCTCCTCGTCGGGCGCGTCTGGCGCGAAGCGCCCGTCGATGGGCCGTCCGTCGTCGCCGTGCGCAACGGCGAGGTCTTCGATATCACGGCCTCGGCACCCACGACAGCCGATCTCTTCGATCGCCCCGATGCCGTCGACGTCGCCCGGCACGCACCCGGCGAGTCGCTCGGTCCCGTCGCGCGTTGGATCGAGGCGAGCTTCGACGGTGGCGGCGCAAGCGGCGCGCGGCTCTTGGCGCCGTGCGATGTGCAAGCCATCAAGGCCTGCGGCGTGACGTTCGCCGTCAGCCTGCTCGAACGTGTGATCGAAGAGCAAGCCGGCGGCGATGCGAGCAAGGCCGAGCAGGTGCGGCAGCTCATCGTCGAGCTGATCGGCACGGATCTCGCGAAGATCAAACCCGGCTCGGAAGCGGCCATGAAGCTGAAGGCCGAGCTCGAGCGTCGCAATGCCTGGTCGCAATACATGGAAGTCGGCATCGGCCCGGACGCCGAAGTGTTCTCCAAGTCCCAGCCGATGTCGGCGGTCGGACTCGGCGCGGCCGTCGGTCTTTACCCGAGCTCGCAATGGAACAATCCCGAACCCGAGATCGTGCTGGCCGTGAACAGCGCGGGCGGCATCGTCGGCGCGACGCTCGGCAACGACGTGAACCTGCGCGACATCGAAGGCCGCTCGGCGCTGCTGCTCGGCAAGGCGAAGGACAACAACGGCTCGTGCGCGATCGGCCCGTTCGTGCGCCTTTTCGACGAACATTTCACGCTCGATACGGTGCGTCTCGCGAGTCTCGCGCTGCGCATCGAGGGCGATGACGGCTTCGTGCTCGAGGGCGTCAGCCACATGAGCGAGATCAGCCGCGATCCGGCCGACCTCGTCTCGCAGACTTTCGGCCCACATCATCAGTACCCCGACGGCTTCGTGCTGTTTCTCGGCACGATGTTTTCGCCGATCAAGGATCGCGATGCGCCCGGCGCCGGATTCACCCATCACCTCGGCGATGTGGTGACGATTTCGACGCCTTCGCTCGGCGCGCTCGTGAATACGGTGCAACGGTCGAATGAAATTGCACCGTGGACGTTCGGCGTGCGCGCGCTTTACCGCAACCTCGCGCGCCGCGGGCTGCTCAACGCGTAACGCTCGCGCGAGGCGTCGAACGCTCCGTCACGCCTTCGCGCGCGAGCCGCATGGCTTCGACAAGCACGGCCTGCTCGCCGATATGATTGGCGAGCAACAGAATCAGTTGCGCATTGGCAGACTGGCTTTGCGCATCGTCGAGGTCCCGATGCATCTCGAGCAACGCTTCATAAAAATCGTCTGGCCGGGTCAGATTCGGTTCGGTCTTCAACGGCATATCGTCACCTCGATCGCATCGCCGCGCTTGGCGGCGTCAATCCACGTTGGCGCATAGCGCACGCGCGAGCGCTGCTTCCAGATCGGCGGCAGTTGCCGCACGCCAGCGCGCGCAGACATGCTGGTCCGGCCGGATCAGGTATGCGGTGCCGGGTTTCGCGTCGTAGCGTGCGGCAGCCAGCCCTTCCCGATCGAATAAAAGGGTCGCGGCAGCGGCATCATCGGTGCCGCTCACTTGCGCACCCGCCGGCAATACGACGACGTTTCGGACTGGAACCCGGCAACTCGTCGAGGCCGCCAGCAATCCCCGCGCATTCGCGTCGAGTCCATTCGTACCGCCGAAAATGAGCAGCGAGAAAGTATCGCCGAGATGCGAGAGCAGCCAGTCGTCATCACCGTCGCGATTGACTGGCGCGTCGGCGCCGACGGAACCGGGCACCGTGCTGCCCGAGAAGGTGTCGCGATCCGCGGTGTTGAGCGCGGAGTCGGCAAGCACCGACGGAACCGACAGCCTGCCGCTGTTGACGAGCTGGCGAGCGAACGCATGATGTCGCGCGAGCATGAGCACCGCGTCGCGAAAGACCCGGCTCGTCGCTGTCTTTGGCGTGATGAAATCGGTCGAGCGCGTGGAGTGGCGGATGTTCTCATCGGCTGCATATTCGCGTTCCCGCGCATAGGAATCGAGCAGCGCGTCCGGTGCCAGTCCTCGCAGCACGAGCGCCAGCTTCCAGGCGAGATTATCCGCATCCTGCAAGCCGCTATTCGCGCCGCGAGCACCGAACGGCGACATGCAATGCGCACTGTCGCCCGCGAAAAGGACATTGCCGCACCGAAAGCTCTTCATGCGCACGCATGAAAACGTATAGACGCTGACCCACTCGAGGGAAAATTGCGCATCGTGGCCCAACAGTGCACGCACGCGCGCAAGCACACGCTCGGGCGCCTTCTCGAGCTCCGGATCGGCATCCCAGCCGAGCTGGAAATCGATTCGCCATACATTGTCGGGCTGTCGATGCAGCAGCACCGACTGATTCGGATGAAATGGCGGATCGAACCAGAACCATCGTTCAGGCGGAAAATCGGCCTCCATCTTCACGTCGGCGATCAGGAAGCGGTCCTTGAACGTGCGTCCCGCGCTGTCGCAGCCGAGCAGCTTGCGCAGCGGACTGCGCGCGCCATCGGCGGCCACGACGAAACGCGCGCGCAACGCGTATTGCCCCTCGGGGGTCTCGATCGTCAACGCGATCGGCTCGCAGCCGTTGCCGCGCGTACCCGCATCGCCCATCCGCGGCGCTTCGATTGCGACCACTTTGTTTTTCCAGCGCACGTCGAGATTGTCGAGCTGCATCGCCCGCTCGAGCAGATATCCTTCGACGTAGTACTGTTGCAGATTGACGAACGCCGGGCGGCGGTAACCGCTTTCTCCGAGCAGGTCGAACGCATAGACGAGCTCGTCGCGGACGAACACCTTCCCGACGTGCCAGCGCACGCCCTTCGCCGCCATGACCTCACCGCAACCGAGACGGTCGAATACCTCGAGCGATCGCTTCGAAAAACAGATCGCGCGCGATCCGACAGAGAGGCGGTCATCGTCATCGACGAGCACCACCTCGATGCCGCGCTGCGCGAGATCGATTGCCGTCGCGAGTCCCGTCGGGCCCGCACCCACGACGACGACCGGATGGACCACCGCCTGCGGATCGGACGCAGCTTCCGCCGCGCGTCGATAGGCGAAGTGCGCGTTCCGATAGTCGGCCGGCGTTTCCATACGTTGCCTCGGGCGCTCAGGCCTGCAGGGCGCCCCACATTTCTTTGTCGCGCTGCGCCGTCCAGATGCGAGGATGAACGATGCCGCTCGCCTCGTCGTAAGCACGCGAAACGTCGAACGGCAGACAATGCTCGTAGATGAAGACGCTACCGAACTTGGGGTCCATCGCCTCGCGCGCGAGGGCCATCGCGGCCTTGAGATCGAGCTTGCGCTCGACGGCCGTGCGCGCTTGCGCAAGCAGCGTCGTGACGAAATCCAGCGTGTAGTCGATGCCGGCGTTCACGGCCGCGCGATTCGTCAGTGCGGGGCCGCGTCCCGGCACGAGCTTCTCGGCCCCGAGCGCGCGCAATGCATCGAGGGTGGCCGGCCATTGCGCGAGTTGTGCGTCGCCGCAATAGCAGGCCGCCTCGTATTCCACGAGATCGCCCGAGAACAGTACCTTTTGCCCGGGGAGCCAGACGACCGTATCGCCTTTCGTATGGCCCGCCCCGAGATGCATGATTTTGACTTCCAGCTTGCCGAGAAACAGCGTGAGCTCCCGCTCGAAGACGAGCGTCGGCCAAGTGAGGCCCGGCACCGTCTCCACGCCTGCGAAGAGCCGCGGAAAGCGTTCGATTTCGGAGTGCATGTCCGCTTCGCCCCGCTCGACGATCATCTCGTAGGTGCCGCGGCTCGCGATGATTTCCTGGGCTCCTTCGCTCGCATAGGCCGACGCGCCGAGCACGCGCACGGCATGGTAGTGCGACAGCACGACGTGCTTGATCGGTTTGTCGGTGACACTGCGGATCCTGGCGATCAGATCGCGCGCCATGGCGGGCGTCGCAGTCGTATCGACGATGAGCACGCTGTCGTCGCCGATCACTACGCCGGAATTCGGATCGCCTTCCGTCGTGTAGGCATAGGCGTTTTCGGACAACTGCTCGAACGAGACGCGCTTTTCCTGCAGATCTGCCTGCGATGCAAAAGCCTTTACCATGTCTGACTCGCTGAACGTGGTGGGGGGTGGCCGCGATGCGACTTATCGACGACCGGTCGATTGCATCTTAGTTCACGCCGCCTTGCCCACCAAATATCCCTTACATCGGGTGAGACGGCCTGGGGGCATGCAGCGCTCCGACACGGCATTGCCCCACCGGCCCGAAGGCAGCCCCTTCTTCGCACGGCGTATCGCCATTTCGCACAGTGCGGTTCGAGCGCAGCACGGTATCGCTAAGCTCTGAACTATCGACGCCGGGCGCCCCGGCTCAGCCCTGAATGAGGCGGTTTCAGACCGGAGCAAGTTTTACGATGACGACGATTTCGAAGTTCGAGCAGCATCTCGTCGCGGCGCGGCAGCCATGGCGCGCGCGAAGCTGGCATCTCGCCTGCGCGTTGGATTTCATCGATTGGGCAAACGACGCGTTCGCCTCATCGGGGGGATGGAAAACGTTGATGGCGCAAAACAGATACGTTCTGGAAGCCTGCCGCGAACGCTATTTATCGGAGGCGATTGCCGAGCGCGACCTGCGCAGCGAAGAGCGGCTTCGGCTGAACTGTTTCATTCGCTTCGTCGAAAGCTCGGCCCGCGAAGAATCGGCGCAGCCCGAGGCGCCGTTGCCGGCCGCTACGCCCCCCTGCTCCCCGGACCGCTACTGCGCGGTGCCCGCGCGGTAACACGCCTGCTTGCCCTGAACGTCGTCATAGATCATCCGATAGCCGCTCGCGGCGCCGCTGCCCGCGTGGGCGGATCCCAGCACGACCTGCGTATGCTGCGCGTTTTGCGAAATCGGCGCGATGACGTAGGCGGCGAGCACCGGGTCGGTGCGTGCCGCGTCGGCACCGATGATCCGCCTCACATGCGAGAGATGCGTGCGATACCAGCCCAAGAACGGCCGGTAGGCGGGCCCCGCATAATGGCTGTCGATGATCATCCACGGGTCGGTCCTCGCCGTCTTACCCAGTTGACTGACGTCGAAATCGAGATGCGCTTTGAAATCGCCGCCGAGCCGCGAGTCGGGCTGCCCGATCCGGCCGATGTCATACCGGGCCGCGTCGGTCCCGGCTTGCAAATCGTTCCAATGCTTTCCTGTCCAGGTCACCACATGCGCGAGTTTGTAGTCGCCCGTGAACTCGCCGCTGTCGGTGAGCGCATTTTCTTGTGTGATGTAGAGCAGATCGCCTGGGCGCAGATAGCTCTGCATCGCGTCGAAATTTCCCTGATTGATGTCGAGCAATACGCCCGGCGACGGATTCGCGTCAGAGCCGCCCCGATCGGCCGTCGAGCAGGCTTGAGTACCGATGCCCGTCGATAGATCGTTGGAGGTCATGCCGGCGAAGTTGTAGATCCATGCGGTGTAGTCCGAGCAGTCCACGCCCTTCCAGTTGATCGCCGCCGCGGGAAACGACGCAGGCGTATCGCTTGCCGCCACCTGCACGCTTTGGGCGCCGTTCGCATTGCGCTGCCCAGTGCATGTCATCTGCTGCGGATTGCCGCCCGCCGACTCCCCCGACGTGCTCTCCGGCGTGGAATTGCGGTACTTCGGGTTGGCGCGATTCGAATCGTCGGGCGGCAGCCATCCGGGGACATGGTGGTGGCAGTAGTTGATGTTCTGGTCGACCCAGAAATTTTCCGCGGCCATGACCAGTTCGCGCTTGAACGTATCCATGTCCGTGCAGTTCGCCGGCGGCTCGATGGCCCCATATCCTCTCGCGAACGGCCCCCAGCGGCTAGGTGTTTGGAACGTCGACCAATTCTGGTCGGTCATGCCACCTGCGAGCAGCGCCTGCACCGAGTTCTTGCGGCCTTCGAACAGCGCAAGATTGTCAGTCAGCAGCGCGACCCGATCCCCGCATGCGGACGCGGCAGCAAGCTGCGGTGCCGTTTGCTGCGCAGGCTCGAGCATCGCAAGCGACGTGATGCCGGTGCGATTGTGTGCATTGTGGGCAAACGCGGCGGCGCCCGAGGTAACGAGGCAATGGTCGGCATCGGCCGCCGCGACGGAGCCGTCGCTCAAGACGTCGCCCGCACCCGTGTGACAACGGGCGAGCGTATCGCCGTTCGCCGCCTGGTCGACGATCGCTTGCGAGCTCGCCGCAATCGCGAGACCGTTATCGCTACGGCTTTGCGACTCGGCACCGAGCGCGAACGCCATCTTCGCGCTATCGGACACGGCTGCGCCATCGGAAGCCGGTGGATAGACCGGCACCGTCTGCTGAACATCGATGCCGCCGACGAATGCGTTGACGCGTGCGGACGCCGCGGCGATGTTCTCGGCGCTCAAGCCTCCGGCCGCGATGGCATCGATGACGATCGCATTCGAGTACGGGGAGACCACGATGGTTGTTGGCGCCGAAAGATAGACGGCATCGAGTTCGGCCGAAAGCGACGCCCGCTCGCCCGTCGCTTCCTCGAGATAGCTCCCGCCGCTCGCCCGCACGAGCACGGGGTAATGCGCAGGCCGCGCTAGCGAGAAACTGCCGTCATCGGCCGTACGCGCCATTGCAGCAGGCAGCGGGGAAACGGCGCCGTCTGCCGCAATTTCATAGACTGCGACGGACGCCTGAGAGACGTTGGCCATATAGACGCCGCCGCTTTGCGGCGCCACTGCCCCACCACTGCATGCATTCAAGAAAAACGTGAAAACCACGCAGAAAACCAGCTGCAGCAAATTCCTGTTCATAACGAGCCAGATAACCGTTCGATGAATATTGACTGCGATAACGACTTCGCCGCCCCAAACCTGTAGTGAAGCGCATTCGATTCTTCGAAAGTTTTTTAAGGGTGCGTTCCGAATTCGGCAAATGAGACGGGTGCGAAACGCGCGATCCGCTTCTTTGAAGCGAACCGCGCGCCGTTAACCGATCAATCGCTCAACTACTGTTGCTTGCTCGGCGCCTGCGGCCTCGCTTTCAAACGGCCCTGATAGTGCGGGATGCGGCGCTCGACTGGCTGCTCCGGCATCAGTTCCTGGCGCATCAGCCGGGCTGCCACGCCCGGTGACGCGGCGAGCGAATCGATCGCCGTCGCGCGCGATTGCGGCGCAAGGCCGTGGTCGACCAGCAAGTGCGTGCCGAGCTTCAGATTCGTCAGCCTGGCCGGCTCCAGCAGTGCACTCGATTGCGCGAGCAACTGCGTCCACGCGTTGTCGCCATAATTGACGACGTAATAGTCCTGCCCCGTCGGATCGGCCAGCACCGCGCCGCAGCCTTCGAGACGCACCTGCATGTCCGAGCCCTTCATCGAGACGGTCTTACGGCTCGTCAGACCGTCGCCATAGGCCAACGTCAGCGGAATCGTCCACAGCGTTCCGGGATACGGATTCTGGTTCGGGAACGGCTGCTGCTTCAACGTCACGACCGATTGGTTCGTCGTCAGATCGCACGTCGTGTTCAGCGAGACGAGCGGTACACCCGTTTGCCGCACGAAGCTGTCGCCGATCTGCGTCATCGGCTCCCCGCTTGCTCGCGCGAGCTCGTCCCACAGCCGCTTGGGCGTGACGTTGCCGAGCGCGTAATCCGCCAGATACGACTGCAGCCCACGGCGCATCACGTCCTCGCCGAGGTAGCCCTCGATCATCTTCAGAACCTGACCGCCCTTGTCATAGACAAAACGCCCGGCGTTGATGACGAAGTCGTTCGAAGCCCATGCGTTGAAATTCGGCTGCACCGGGAAGGATGCGGACGTCAGATCGTCCGCGATGACGCGATACTTGTTGCGGACCTCGCCTTCCCAGTTGAAGCGATCGGGAAAGAAGGCGATCTTCGTCTTGTTCTCGAAGAACGTTGCGAACGATTCGTTGAGCCAGACGTCGTCCCACCAGTCCAGCGTGACGAGATCGCCAAACCACTGGTGGGCTGCCTCATGTGTCAGCACGGTCACGCCATAGTTCGACATCGGGGTGCCCGGTTGCGGCAAGATGTCGTCGGCAAACTCGAGAATGGCCCCCCAGTTCTCCATCCCGCCGAAGTTCAGATCTTTCTGCGCCTTGAACGCGTCGTTCGCCGCGACTGTATCGAACTTCGTCAAGGGCAGCGGAATGCCTGTGTAGCGATAGTAGTAATCGAGCGCCTGCTTCGTCTGCTGCATGGCCGGCAATGCCCAATCGCGCATGCCCGGCGGCGTGAAGATGCGCAAATGCAGACCCTTGCCGTCCGGCAGCGGGCTCGAAAAGTCGTCTTCGAGCACATCGAACTGCCCGCCGCCGAAAAAGAGCAGGTACGACGGCATCGGCGGCGTCTTCTCGAACGAAACGCGCTTATAACCGCTGTCCACGTTGACCGGCGGTTTCTCCGCCGCGTTCGAGACGACTCGCCAGTTCTGCGGCACGTCGGCGCTGACCTCGTAGGTCGGGCGGAACGCCGGCTCGTCCCACCCGGGGAACCATTGCCGCGCGAGATCCGATTCGCCTTGTGTCAGGATGGCGCCGCTCGTCGTACCGTCGGTCGCCTTCAGATCGACGCGGAACACGCCTTCCGCAGCGGAACATCCCGGATAAGGATCGTTGCCGCAACTGCCGCCCGTCTTCGTGACCGGGTCGTCATAGCTTTTGAAGTTGATGATGCCGCGCCATTCCATGTGCAGCGAATAGGTGCCCGCTGCAATCTGCCCGCTCGCAGGACGCAATTGATAGTAATCGCCCTGGTCCTGGGGCGTCGCGACCAGCTGCACATTGCCGGGCTGCAAGGCGATGGTGCCGTTTACGAACTGCAGCCGGTGCGCGGCCACGGTGATGGCGGTGACCGGCTTGAGCACCTTGATCTCGACGTCCGCTCGGCCGTCGAACGCATTCAGCTCGGGGTTGGGGCGGAACCAAAGCCGGTAATTGACCGGTATGACCGTATCGGGCATTTCCACCGGCGATACCGTCTTGTCCACGCCCGGAGTCGCCGCGACGGCGGGAGCAGGCGCGATAAGCGCCGGAGTGCTGGGACTCGAAACGGCTGCGCCCGCACGGCTCGCCGACGCCTGTCCACCGTCACCGCCGCCGCATGCGCTCAATAGCGCGAGCGCGGCAATCGAAGCGTAATGCCAATTCAATCCAAAATTAAATCGCATACGAAATCCTGAATGAGAAAGTGTTTAACCGATGCCAGGTTTCGTCTCGTTGTTCTTCTCTCTCATTCGCCGGCAGGCAATACGACGCCACGCAAGCAAATCCGTAGCTCGCGACGAAAAGGGGCGTGCTGCGCCCCGGCCCAGCATTCACTGAAACCCAGACCGTGATTCCAACCTGCAATAAATAGGAGTACTAAACGTATGGACTACTAAAAATCATCGTTGACATCGTCGACTCCATAGGAACGGGGCGGCGCGAATGTCTTTCATAAAAACCAGCGACAGCGCAGAGTACGTTCCACTTCCTTTCAATGTCAACTCGCTTTCACTGTATTACTTTTCTAATCGTTTTGGCAAACGGTATGCTATATGCAAATTTCGTAGTGACCGGTAATTTTTATTCGATCCCACAACGCACCTTGCATATTTTCATGTAATAAATGGATAGGCGTGGACCAAGACCTCCAAAAACTTGTAGGCCCCACGAATTCGAATAAAGGAATGCGGTATTGGATGACGGAACGAGCGGCAGCGCGATCATTCGGCCGGCGACGCGCTCTGCCCGCTTCGGGCGCGCGCGGCTTGCGCGCGCTGGAGCAAAAACCGCCGCACCGCCGGGTCCGATTCAAGGCCGATGGCACGTTGATATGCGTCGAGGCAGGTTTGCCACGCGCCGACGCGCGCCGACAGTTCGGCCCGCGCCGCCCAGAATGGCTGATAAGCCAAAAGCCGTGCATCGCCCGCCACCTCGTCGAGCGCGGCGAGGCCGGCCGCTGCGCCATCGCGCTCGGCCAATGCGACCGCCCGGTTGAGCGCGGCAACCGGCGAGCCGCTCAACGCGCACAGCGCGTCATAGAGCTGCACGATCGCCTGCCAGTCGGGACGATGACCGAACCTGCGCATCGCGTGTGCCGATTGCACCGCGGCTTCCAACTGATAGCGGCCGATCCGGCCGGCCCGGCTCGCGCGGGCCAGCAACGCTTCCGCTTCTTCGATCATGCCGCCGTCCCATCGCCTCACATCCTGCTCGCTCAGCGCGATGTAGGCCCCGTCGGCCGCGCGGCGAGCGTCGCGGCGGGCGTGCGTGTGCAGCATCATGGCCAGCAATCCGAGCGCCTCCGGCTCGTCCGGCATGAGCGAGACGACGAGGCGGCCCAGCCAGATGCCCTCATCGGCGAGATTGCGGCGGTGGGGATCCCCTCCCTCGGGATCCGACCATCCTTCGGCATAGACCGCGTAGATCGAATCGAGCACACATTCGAGCCGCGCGGGCAGCTCGCCGGGCTCGGGCATCTCGAGTGCAATGCCGGCTTCGCGAATCTTGTTCTTGGCCCGCACGAGCCGCTGGCTCATCGCCGATGGCGCGACGAGGAACGCGGAGGCGATCGTCGCCGCATCGAAACCGAGCACCGCTTGCAACACGAGCGGCGCACGCGCGCTGCGCTCGAGCGCGGGATGCGCGCAGGCGAACATCAATTGCAGGCGCTCGTCGGGAATCGACGCGGCGGCATCATCCGTCTCGGGCGCCAGCTGGCTCAGCCATTCCAGATACTGGGCTGCATCGGCATCACGATAACGACGTCTGAGCGCATCGACGATACGGCGCTTGGCCACCGCGAGCAGCCACGCATCCGGCGTGCGCGGGACGCCGTTGCGCGGCCAATCCGCGAGCGCCGCCGCGAATGCATCCGCGAGCGCGTCTTCGGCACCCGCCACGTCGCGGCTGCGCGCGGCGAGAAAGGCGATGAGCTTGCCGTAACTGAGCCGCGCCGCCGCCTCCGCGGCACGCGCGGCGGCCGTGTCCCCGCTATCGGGCATTCGGGGCGTACTCGTGCATCGGCCAGATAGGGCGCACTTCGAGCCCGGCGTAGTCCGCAGCGGGACAACGCGCAGCCCATGCGAGCGCCTGATCCAGATCGGGTACGTCGATCAGGTAATAGCCGCCCAGTTGCTCGCGCGTTTCCGCATACGGTCCGTTGAGCACCTCCGTTTTGCCGTTCTTCGCTCGAACCGTGGTGGCCGTGTCGACCGGCCGCAGTCGGGCACCGGCACGCCAGACGCCGGCTTCCTTGAGCGCCTCCGTATAGGCGCCGAACGCAGCCGTCATCTCCGCGGCCTGGCTCGGCGTCATTTCCGCAGCCCGGGCTTCATTGCCATAAATCATCAGCAGATATTCCATTTGTCGCTCCTGAAGAGTTGCGGCAACACGCAGCGTGTTACCTCGACAATGTCGAACGGCTTGCCATGATTTCGACATGCGTCGAAAAAAAGCGCGATAGGAGGAAGGCAGCTCGCGGCGCAACGCAGCGAACGTTAGTCTAACCCTCGGGCGCGCAGGGACGCGCCCGAGCCTTGGCTCAGTCAGGCGACTGAGCCGTATCCGGCGAATGCTCGACGGCGGGCGTAGACGCGGTGTCGGACGCATGCCCCGCATCGGACGTCGAGCTTGGCTCGGGCGCCTGAGCCGCGTCAGCCGACTGAACAGTCCCAGCTGGCTGCGCCGCCTCGGCGGCCGGCGAACCTTCCGACGCGCCCGGCTGGGCCGGCCGTTCGGCGGCAGCCTTCGCAGCCGGCTGTGCGCCATCGCCCTTGCGGCGCGCTGCGCCGCCGCCCTTGGCCTGCCTGCGCGCGAAGGCCGCGTCGCGCGCGGTGACGCTGCCGGCCGGCGCGCCGTCGAGATCGACTCGCGGCGCACCGTCGACGAGACAGGCCCAGTAACGGCTGCCGCGGCACCATGTGCTGACCGCATCGCGGATCTGCGCCTCGTTCAGCGCGAGCTCCTCGGCGTGCGAGACGAGATCGGCCAGAATGCCGATCTTCAGCGGCACCTTCGGCGCGGGGTTCTTCGGGAATGCGGCCGGAAAGCGCTTTTGCAGTTTGCCGATGACCCGTACCACGGGATCGACCGGCTCAGCCTTCGGCGCGTGATGGCTTCTCGCCTCCCCGCGCTGGGCTCGGGCATCGCCGCGCTGTCCCTTCGCGTCGCGCTGTCCCTTCGCGTCGCGCTGACCCTTTGTCTCGTGGTGGGCCTTCGCGTCGCGCGGCCCCTTCGCATCGCGATGACCGTTGGCGTCGCCCTTTGCCTCGCCCTTTGCGTCGCGCTGACCAGGCCGAGCCTGTCGAGGCGATTTGCCCGCATCGGCGGCCTGGGCCTGCTCCTTTGCGGCGCGCGCTTCTTTCGCCAGTTGCTTTCTCAGTTCTGCCAGCTGCTCGAAACCCATATTCGTCCTGTAACCGCCTACCCGAAAATCAGACGGCAATATTAACAGCCTCTTGGCACATCGGCTGCCAAGCGGGCGCGGCGCCGACCCCGCACCCGGTTCAGGCGCCATCGACCGTGACCTGCACGCCAAGCGCCGATCGATAGCAGACTGAAAGGTCCGCTTCATCGCCCAGTCGCATTCGACCCTCAGATTAGCTCCTTTAGCGTGGAAACTCTCCGCGCCTTACACCGAGGTAGACATGAATCGACGCAAGGCAATGCGCCACGCGGGCACGGCGCTCGCCATCGGGCTGATGGCACTCGCAGGCACGGCAACGGACGCTGCCGCCCATGAAATCCACGATGCAAAGCGCGTGCTACTCATCAGCATCGACGGGCTGCACGAACAAGACCTCGCTCGCTGCACTGGCGCCAACACCTGCCCGAACCTCGCCGTGCTGGCGCACTCCGGCGTCACCTATACCGAGGCGCGCACGCCTGGCCTGTCCGATTCATTCCCCGGTCTCGCCGCGCTCGTCACGGGCGGCTCGCCGAAATCCGCCGGCCTCTTTTACGACGTCTCCTATGACCGCACGCTGTTCGCACCCACCGACGACACATGCTCAGGCAAGCGCGGCTGGAATGTCGTGTTCGACGAAACGACCGGCATCGATGCGCAAAACGGCGGCGCGCTGATCCATCTCGACGGCGGTGGCGCGTTCAATCCGCAAGCGATCCCGCACGCGCTGGTCAACGGCGTGTGCAGCCCCGTCTATCCGCACAACTACATCAAGACGAATACGATATTCGAAGTCATCAAGGAGCACATGCGCGATGCGCGTACGGCCTGGGCCGATAAGCACGCGTGGGGCTACGACTGGCTCAACGGACCGTCGGGCCATGGCGTGGACGATCTCGCCCGCACCGAAATCAACTCGATCGATCCGGCGACGCAGACCGACTATACGGACGTCTACACCCACACGGAGAAATTCGACAACTACCACGTGCAAGCAATCCTCAATCAGATCGATGGCAAGGACTCCACGGGGACGAAGAACGCGCCGGTACCGACGCTGTTCGGCACGAACTTCCAGACCTTGAGCGTGGCGCAAAAATCGCCGGTCGCCAACGGCGGCGGCTACCTCGACGCGAGCTTCACCCCGGGCCCGAACGTGGGCAATGCGATCGCCTATGCAGATGACGCGATCGGCCGCATCGTCGCCGAGCTGAAGCAGCGCAACCTGTACTCCACGACCGTCATCATCGTGACGGCCAAACATGGCCAATCGCCGGCCGATCACACGAAGCTCGTGAAAAACGGCGACACACTTACGCAACTGCTCGAAGCGAACAACTACCTGGATCCGAACGGCAACTTCGGCCAGAACGCGACGCAATCGGGCAACCTCAACGACGGCACCGGACTTGCGGGGACGGGCATGGTGCAAACGGACGATGTCGGGCTCATTTGGCTGCGCGATCAAAGCCAGCGCGACGCCGTGATCGCGACGCTCAAGGCCAATCTCGGCTGCAATGCGCCCGGCATCTGCGCCGATGGTCCGGGAGCCTATCTCCTCTACGGCCCGCAACTCGCCGCGCGCTTTGGCGATCCGGCGCAAGGCCGCACGCCCGATATCGTCGTGCAGCCGAATCCAGGCGTGATCTATACGTCGAGCAAGAAAAAGGACGAGGAACATGGCGGCAATGCGCCTGACGACAGCCACCTCGGTCTGCTCGTGTCGTTCCCTGGCATTCGTCACGCCCGCACGATCGCCAAGCCCGTCCTGACCACGCAAGTGGCGCCGACGATCCTGCGCGCACTCGACCTGAAGCCCGAGTGGCTGCACTCGGTAGCGGAAGAAGGGACGCACGCACTGCCGGGACTCGGCATCGAGGACTGAGGCGGATGGTCTTTGCCGCATCCGGGGAGGGAGCGGCGAGGACGTCCCCGCGCGCGATACAATGCCATCCGGTTTGCGGCCCGAAGCGCATCGACGTAAGGGCCGCGTTTGAACACTATCTGGATGATTCGCGCACGATGTCCGCCCTCCCCTTCGACGCCGTGATCTTCGATTGCGACGGCGTCCTCGTCGATTCCGAGCCCATTACGAACCGCGTGCTTGCCGAAATGCTCGGCGAGCTCGGCTGGAACATCAGCACTCGGGAGACGATGCGGCACTTCGTCGGCAAAACGGTGAGGGACGAAGCCGCCCTCATCGAATCGCACACCGGCTTTCGCCTCACGGCGCAGTGGCTCGAGCAGTTCCGCGCCCGGCGCAATGCGGCGCTCGAAGCCGAGCTCCTCGGCGTGACAGGCGCACCACTGGCAGTCAAAACGCTGCACGAAGCGCTTGGCGGCGTCATCGCCGTCGCATCCGGTGCCGATCGGCACAAGGTCGAAATGCAGCTCGCGAAGGTCGGTATCTTCGAGTATTTCGAAGGACGCATCTTCAGCGGTCATGAAATGCCCCGGAACAAGCCACATCCCGATGTCTACCTCGCCGCGGCAGGCGGCCTCGAGGTCAATCCCGCGCGCTGCGCGATCGTCGAAGATACGGTCACGGGTGCGACCGCGGGACTGGCCGCCGGGGCAACCGTGTTCGGCTACTGCCCCGACGCTGCGGGGCACAGCCATGCCGAGGCGATGCGATCCACGGGCGTCGCGGCGATCTTTCACGATATGGCCGAACTGCCGGCCGTGCTCGCTCGCTGGCGCACCGCGTAGCATTCAAGGGGCTAATGCCCCGAAGCGTCACCGGGCGGGCGGTCGGCCTCTCTCGTCGTTTCATCGCGGAACGGCGGCGTGGGATAACGAAGACCTCCCGCTTGCGCCCATAGCTCCTCAAGGCGCGCGCGGTCGCGCCGCCCCGCGACGTCGAGCACCGATTTGGCCTTGGTCTCGCGCTCCATCACGCGAACGAGATCGATGATCTTCTGAAGCAGCGCATCCGGGGCACCGGTGTCATCGCCGCCGAGACCAATCGTGACCTCGCAGCCTCGCGCCAAGGCAGCAAGGAATTGCTCGCGCTCCGGTGACGGGTGCTCGTCGATCAGCATCTCGATGCCGCCACCATACTGGCGCGAGCTGATCCGATCGATCTCGTCGAGTAGACCCGATAGATATCGGGCTGTGCGAGGCTCTAGCGCGGCTGCCGCGTCGTGCCGTGTCTGTCCGGTCTCCGGTGAAGCAGGTGTGGGCGATGTCTCCTTACCCCGCGCAGCGGAGACGAGACCGCGCAGGCCATCGAGCACCGAGTGAGCCCGATGCCGGCCCCGGCCCGAGCCGACGGTGGGCTTCGGCTGTTCGGTCGACGGATCGGGTTCGGGACCCATCGAGCCGGATCTCCCAAGCGGCGGCACTGTCATGAGGTGAGTGGCGAGAAGTGGCAAATGCCGTCATCTTCCCATCGCTCGGTCCGTTACAAGCGCGGGCGCGCGAAGGACCGACCGGATGAGCGCAGGCAATTTTCCGCGTTTGTGCGTTCGGTGCCCTACATAGGGATCGGTCAACGATAAGTAGGCTGTTGCGAAGCGGCGAAGTGCGTTCGCCTTTTCTACCTAACCGGTCACCTGCCTTGACGCCTTTGAAGTCGCACCGCATCGATTGGCGCATTGTGTGCGCAGGCACGCTCGCGGCTTTGGCCGCTCTGCAGTGCACAAGCCTGGCGCATGCCGAAGACGGCACACCGAACGCGCCGGCCGCGCAGCAATTGCCGCAGCGCACGATCGACGGCTACGCCGTGTTCGGCAACGGCCGCGCGACCGAAGGCGGCAACATGCATTGGCGCGCCTATGAAATCGGCTTCGGCGACATCCTCAACGATTACCTCTCCGTCTACGTCGCCTATCTGAACGAGGGGCATCCGACGAATCATCATCGCGATGGCTTTGCGGCGCTGGGTTCGTTTCGCTGGCCCGTCAGCGATCGCGTGGCGTTCGAGTTGTCCGCGGGGCCTTATTTCAGCATGGATACCACGCATGTCGAGAATGAACCGCGTAACGAAAAGCGACTGGGCCTGCGCGCCTCGGCCGCAGTGCGGTTCTATGTCGTGCCCAACCGCTTTTTTCTGAAGCTGCAATACAACCATATCCAGATGGTCAACGGATTCAACTCCGACGCGGTGCTCTTCGGCATCGGCTCCGATCTTCGCGGCAACCCCGCACCGGCGCTTTCCGACGGCAAGACACAGGTGAGCATCTGGGCCGGCACGTCGCAGACAAACCATCCTCAAGTGCCGATGGAAAAAGGTTACATGGTCGAGCTCAAGCGCCCGCTCGGCAATGCTTGGGCGTATTCCGCGAGCTTCGTCTACGAAGGCAATAACGGCACGGCCGGCCGGCGTGGCGTGGCGGCACAACTCTGGTACGTCGCGCCGATCCTGAGCAAATGGGCCTTATCGGCCGGTGTAGGGCCGTACCTCGCGCGCGACCGCGACGAGCCTTCGAATCGCATGCGGATCAACGCCTTGCTCAGCGCGCAAGTGAGCTACCAGGTCACGAACAATTGGGCCGCGAGCCTGCGCTTTAACCGCGTCGCGACTGGCAATGACAAGGACCAGGACATGTTCATGGTCGGCCTCGCGCGGAACTTCTAGCGGCGGTGCACGCCCGCCATGGCGCGCGTGGCTTACCCCGCGAAGTACACGCGTGCTAGACTCCCCACCCATGTCCTATTGGCGCAAATTGTTCATCGTCGTGCTCTTGGCACTGAGCCTGCCGGTTCAGTCGTTTGCGGCCGTCTCGATGAAATGCGTGCCCACCCATGCTCGCGCCGGCGATGCGTCCGTCCGGCACGCCGGGCACGAGATGTCCGCGCACCATCGAGAAATGCACGGGATGGTTCTCGCCGGCGATGGCGACCATCATGACCTGCGCGGCAGTCTTCACGTGCATTCGTGTTCGATGTGCGCATCGTGCTGCCTGGGGACCGCCTTGCCGGCCGTTCCCATCGTTGCCGTCATCGCGGACGCTACGCGCGTCGTCGCATCTATTCCGCCTTCGGCCGGTGCCGCGTCTTTTTTGACCGGCGGCATCGAGCGCCCTCCTCGCTCCACGCTCGTCTAATTTTCCACCGCGGTTAAAGCCCGCGATGTTCCATTCGTGCCGGCGGTCTCTTGGACTCGCCGGATGATTGAAGACGAGAAAATCCATGCGACTAATTTCTGCGGCGCTGCTTGGCGCGGCGGCTTCATTGCCGATGCTCGCGCACGCCACCCCCACCTTTCCCGCCCCCGCGGACGCGGCCGCCCCGGCTCCCGCGAGCGCTTCATCGTCTGCCCTCGACGATGAAGCGCTCGTTGCAAGAACCAACACCGCACGCGATGCAATGGCCACGCGCACCCGGGAATACGCTTCCAAGCCGCTTTCGATGGACGACGCGGCACGGCTCGCCTTGCAGAACGACAACCCCGGCACCGCCGACGCGATGTCGAAGGTGGCCGCCGATGCGCGCCGTGCCTATATCCGAGCGGTGGCGGCCGAGCAGGCCGCCCGATACGCCGGGCACGTCGAGGACTCCGCGGACGCCGGCGCACAATTGGCCTCGCGCATGCGCCAGGCCGGGAACCTGAGCAAGCTCGATGAGGCGCGCGAGCAAGCCTTCCGTGCCAGCGCGCAAGTACAGGCAGCGAAGGCTCGCCAGCAAGCGCTGTCGGCGCGGGAGAAATTGACGCGAACGCTGGGGCTGCGGGGCGGGCACACGCAGTACACCCTTCCGGATCAGTTGCCGGATCTGCCGAAAACGCGTCCCGCACTGAACGACCTCGACGCATTCGCCTCGCGCAACCATCTCGAGATTCGATCGGAGGTTCGCGAATCCTACTCGGCGTACATGACGAGCTACGACGTAGCAAAGCGCTATCGCGACGAAATCGTGCCGCTTCGCAAAACGATCTCGGACGAACTGCTGCTCCGCTACAACGGCATGCTCGCCGGCGTTTTCGAGCTGTTGGCCGACGCGCGCGAGCAGGCCGCCGCGATGAGCGGCTACGTCGATTCGCTCGAGGACTACTGGCTCGCGGAAACGGACATCCGGCAAGCGTTGGGCGGACGTTTGCCGCCGCCGGCATCCGCCAGCCATTCGGGAGGGCAGTGACATGGTGTCCCGTCGACAATTCCTGAGCGGCTCGGGAGCCGCCCTGCTCGGTGCCGCAATGGTCAGCAAGGCCGGCCCGGCTTCATTGCCGGAAGCGCCGACCATGGCGGCCGCGGCGACGCAGCCGCCTCTCATGCCGCCCAACGGCCGCCCCTATACACCGGTCGCGACGCTGAACGGATGGACGTTGCCCTGGCGGATGAAAAACGGCTGGAAGGAGTTTCACCTGACGGCCGAACCCGTGGTGCGCGAAATGGCGCCCGGTATGAAGGCCAACCTGTGGGGCTACAACGGTCAGTCGCCGGGCCCGACGATCGAGGCTGTCGAAGGCGACAAGGTCCGTATCTTCGTCACCAACAGACTGCCCGAGCACACCACGATCCACTGGCACGGAATGCGGCTGCCGAACGGCATGGACGGTGTCGGTGGGTTGACGCAACCCCACATTCCGCCCGGCAAGACATTCGTCTACGAGTTCCAGCTCGAGACGCACGGCACGTTCATGTATCACCCTCACTCCGACGAGATGGTGCAAATGGCGATGGGGATGATGGGCATGTTCATCGTCCACCCGAAGGACCGTAGCGTCATGCCGGTCGACCGCGATTTCGTATTTTTGCTGGCCGCCTACGACATCGATCCGGGCAGCTTTACGCCGCGCGTCAACGAAATGACGGACTTCAACATGTGGACCTTCAACTCGCGCGTGTTCCCCGGCATCGATCCGTTGCCGGTGCGCGCCGGGGATCGCGTACGCATCCGGTTCGGCAATCTGACGATGACGAATCACCCGATCCATCTGCACGGCTATCGCTTCGAGGTCACCGGCACGGACGGCGGATGGATCCCACCGGCGGCCCGTTGGCCCGAGGTGACCGCCGATGTTGCAGTCGGCCAGATGCGCGCGATCGAGTTCACCGCGGACCGGCCGGGCGACTGGGCGTTTCATTGCCACAAGTCGCACCATACGATGAACGCGATGGGGCACCGCGTGCCGACCATGATCGGGGTACGGCAGGACGACCTGGCCGAACGCATCGGCAACGTGGTGCCGGACTATATGGCGATGGGCAGCACCGGTGGCGCAATGGGCGGAATGGAGATGCCCTTGCCCGAAAACACGCTGCCGATGATGACGGGCACCGGGCCTTTCGGCGCGCTCGAAATGGGCGGCATGTTCACGGTCGTCAAGGTCAGGCAGGGGCTCGGGCCCAACGACTACCGCGATCCGGGCTGGTACACGCATCCCCCGGGAACGGTGGCGTACGAGTACACCGGTGCACCGCCCGACAGCTGACCGGTACGGCGAGGCAGGGGGCGCCGAAAGGCCACCACTGAACGGTCATCCCTGCCGGCCAAGTTCCTGCCGCTTCCAACGTTCGGTCACCCTATTCGATCGCTTCATGAGGCAGCCCTACGTAGTTCTCGGCGATCGTCCTCAATCCCGCATCGGAACGGGTGTAGTACTCGTAGTCGATGCGCTGCATCTGCTTGTCGAAACCATCGCGGTCCGGAAACTCGTGGAGCAGGTTCGTCATGAACCAGGAAAAGCGCACGGCTTTCCAAACACGGCGTAGTGCGATCGACGAGTATTTCTCGAGCCAGTCAGTGCGCCCGCCCTCATAGACGCCACGAAGAATCCGGTACAGCGTGCCGACATCGCTCGCGGCAAGATTGAGCCCCTTCGCACCCGTCGGTGGGACGATGTGCGCGGCATCCCCGACGAGAAAGAGCCGGCCATATTGCATCGGCTCGACCACATAACTGCGTAGCGGCGCCACGCTCTTTTCGAGCGAATCGCCTGTCACGAGCGTCTCGGCCAGATCCCGCGGCAAGCGCGCGCGGAGCTCGGCCCAGAAGCGCTCGTCCGTCCAATCCTCGGCTTTCTCGGTCAGCGACACTTGCAGGTAATAGCGGCTGCGCGTCATCGAGCGCTGGCTGCACAGTGCAAAGCCGCGCGCATGGTGGGCATAGATCAGTTCATGGCTGACGGGCGGCGTATCCGATAGCAGTCCAAGCCATCCGAACGGAAAAATGCGCTCGTACTGGGTGAGGCGATCCGCGGGTATCGCCTTGCGCGATACACCGTGAAAGCCGTCGCAGCCAGCGATGAATTCGCATTCGAGCGTCATCGTCTCGCCGTCCTTCTCGAACGTGACACGGGGCGTGTTGCCCTCGATCCCGTGCAATTGAACGTTGCGGGCTTCATAGACGGTCGTACCGCCACTGGCCTCGCGCGCCGCCATCAAATCGCGCGTGAGCTCGGTCTGGCCGTAGACGAGCACCGTGGCGCCGCCCGTCAATGCCTTCAGATCGATGCGGTCGCGCCGGCCGCCGAAGGCGAGTTCGATGCCTTCATGCACGAGTCCTTCCGCATCCATACGCGCGCCGACCCCAGCCTCGCGCATGAGATCCGCCGTGCCGTGCTCGAGCACGCCCGCCCGGATTCGCCCGAGCACGTAGCCGCCCGTCTGCCGCTCGAGCACCACGTTGTCGATGCCTGCTCGTTGCAGCAATTGGCCTAGCAGCAGGCCCGACGGTCCGGCGCCGATGATCGCGACTCGGGTTTTCATGACGGTGCCCCCTTTCAAGATGTCTCGTCGTTTGCTTGTATTTTTCGACGTTCATCGTGAATAGAGAAGGCACATTTGTGCAATAGAACAGGACTTTTAGAAGATCGCCGGCTAGCGGTTGCGGCGCGGCCCTATTCCTGCTTGATGCCTTCCGCCTGAATCTGAAGCTTCGTCAGCATGTTGAACCCAAGCCGCTGCCCGATATCGATGCCGAAGTCGGCGCGATTGAACTGTGCGCTTGCCTCCACACCGCACACCTCGCGCTTGAAGTAGGGATTCATGAAGCATTTGAACGATTCGATCCGCAGATTGACCGGCCGCGTGACGCCATGCAGCGTCAGCGCGCCGATGACCTCTTTGGGCCGATCGCCATCGAATCGGATTTGGGTACCCTTATAAATCGCGCTCGGGAATTGCTTCGTATCGAACCCTTGCGTCCCGCGCAGGTTTTGATCGAGTTGCGCGTTGCCCGTATCGATCGACGACGGATCGATCGACACATCGATGGTCCCGGTCTTCTTCGCGAGATCGAGCGTCACGGTGCCGCTCGACTTCGTAAACTTGCCTCGCCAGATCGACACACCGCCGAAATGGTCGACGGCAAAGCTGGGATAGGTATGCGTCGGATCGAGTTGATAGCTGGCCGCAGAAGCGGCGGCCGAACACGATGCTCCCGCGATGGCGATGAGGCCCGCCGTGACGAGCTGGTTTGCTTTGTTCATTGTCTCCTCCAAATGCGTTGAATTGGGTTCTCTTTAAAACTTCGCTGCAACGAGATGGAATTTGATGGTGACGTCGTCCGCGACGATCGACGTATCCTTCCACTCGCCGGTCCCGATATCGAACTGCGAGCGCTTGATCGACATGCTGCCGTCCAGCGTCTGAGCGTGGTCACGCTCCGTTAGCGTGACGGGTACAGTGACGATCGCGGATTTGCCCTTGATCGTCAGCTGTCCCGTCACGCGGTACCGATTGCCACCGGCCGCAGCAATCTCGCTCGAAGCAAACGTTGCCGTCGGATAAGTCCTCGCGTCGAACCATTCCTTTCCGGCCACCTGGCTGTTGTAACTGGAATCGCCCAGGTCATAGCTGCCGACATCGACCGTGATCAGCGCGCTGCCTGCCGACGGTTTGGCCGGATCGAAGCTCACGCGCGCATTGAACTTCTTGAAGACGCCCTCGATGGGCACATTCATCTGTTTCGATACCGCGGTGATCGAGCTTTTCGCGAGGTCGACTTCGGCGCGCGCCGCGCCGGGCGCAGTCAAGACGGCTGCCACGAGCACCGGCGCCATGCAGTGGTAAAACGATGACTTCATCGAAGATCCTTCGTCATTTGAGGAAAGGCAGCATCCGCCCGAGCAGTCCGTCCCGATCGATCCACTGATGCTTGACGGCCGCGGCGACGTGCCCTGCAACGAGCGCGAGCAGTCCGTAATCGAGCGCAATGTGAATGGACTTGAACCACACCTTGAGTACTGGGTCCGGTGCGATGAGCTGCGGCATCGGTATGAGGCCCAAATAGACGACGGGCACATTCGCCGCCGCGGTATAGAGGTAGCCCGAAACGGGAATCGCGATCATGAGCGCGTACAGCGCCACGTGAACGGCATGCGCCGCGCAGCGTTGCCAGGCGCTCATGCAATCGGGCAGCGGCGGTGCCCGATGCGTCAACCGCCAGACGATGCGCAACACGGCCAACGCGAGCACCGTCACGCCGATCCACTTGTGCCAGGAATAGAAGCGCAGCTTATCGGGCGTGATGCCCGGCATGCGCGTCATCGTCCAGCCCAACGCAAACCCGCCGACGATCAACGCCGCGACGATCCAGTGCAACCCGATCGCAGCGGCCGTATATGCGTCCCGGCCACGAACGGTCGGAGGCACGTGCTCGCCCGCGCTTCTTTCGAAGCGCTCTTCGGTGGGGCTGCCCGCGCTGTTCGTCTGACTCATCGTTCCTCTCCTCGTCCCGCTCCCACATCCGAACGGCCTCCGACCGCATCCACGCAAACGATCCGTTGCGTGCCGAGCGCCGATACACCGGCCTCGAGCACATCGCCGGCACGCAGATATCGCCCGTGGTGACTGCCGATGCCTGCAGGCGTACCCGTGCAGATCAAGTCGCCCGGCTGCAACGACGTATGCGCCGACAGGTAGGCGATCTGCTCGGCAATGCTGAAAATCATGTCGCCGGCCTGCCCGTCCTGCATCAATGTGCCGTTCAGCCGCAACCACGGCCGCAGCGCCGACGGCGCCTCGATGTCCCATGCCGGAACCAGCCAGGGACCGGCCGGCAGCCATCCGGCTCTCGATTTCGACTGAAGCCAATCCGTGCCGAGCACCGGCACGTCGGTCCTCACTACGCGATCGCGCAACGTGATGTCGTTGACGACGCAATAGCCCGCGACATAGTCGAGCGCGCGTGCGACGTCGACGTTGCAAGCGCGCCGTCCGATCACGACCCCGATCTCCACCTCCCAATCGAGCGTCGACATGCCGGCTTCGACCGGCAATGGGTCGAACGGGGCCGAAACCGCGGCTGTTCCCTTCACGCATATATAGGGCGTGCCCACGCGCCGCCGAGTTTCGATCGATGCGAGCACCGCTTCCCGGCGGACAGGCGCATCGGCGGCGCCATGTGCATCGAGGGCTGCCTGCACCACCTGCTCACTGTAATTGCCGATCGTGCAGTAGACCTGCCGCGGGGCGATCGGCTCGTGGATTCGGAGGGCAGCGAGCTCGACGCCTTGTTCCGCGATGAGCGTCTGCGTCCCTTCCGATCGAACGACCTGCTTCAATCGATCGGCGTTGCACTCCCACTCATTCAGGAATTCGGCGACCGACGATGTGCCGCGCAGCCCGCTGGCGCGCCACTGCGCCAAAGCCATCACGCGGCCTTCGAACAGCAGCGCCGGAAACGGCGTGCAGGCGGCTGTCGACACGTTCACGAGTACAGGAGACATGTCCGGCTCAAAGATCGTTGACGAAATGAACTTCGACCGCATCGCCGTCCGGGCGTGCAAGGGTGCGCCGGCGCGGCGCGGTTTCGACGAGCAGCACGGCAATGCCCGCTCCGGCGACGAGACTGTAGAACGCGAAATCGAGGGTCCGGGCCAGGCCGAAATGCTGCGCGATGAAGCCGGCGATCACAGGAGCAACGCCGCCCCCGAACGTCTCGCCCACGCCCGACACGAAGCCGATGGCCGACGCGACGAGACCGGGCGGAGCCGCCTCGGTGGCAACCGGCCCACTGAGCAACGACAGCAAGCCGATCGAAAAGAGGGATACGCCGAAGAGCAACGCGAAGAGCATTTGAGGATGGGGGCCCGTGCGCGCGAAGCAATAGAGCAGAAGCGTCGCGGCGACGAAGCCGAACAGCGCGGTCGGGCGTCGGCCGACGCGATCGGAGATACCGGGCAGCGCGAACGAGCCCGCAAACCCGCCGAATCCGATCGCCGAAGCGACGAAGCCCATGCTCCGCGTGTCCAGATGAAGGACGGCGACGAGGTAGATCGGAACCATCGCACCGATCACGAAAATGCCGCCCATCGCGCACAGAATGGCAGCAGTCGCGACGAGCACGTTGCGCGTGCGCAGCAACTGCGTCCATTCCATCTTGGCGGCGCCCTCGACGCCGAGCGGGACATCGCTGCTGCGCGTGCGCTCGCGCAGCAGGCGCCAGATCAGCGCGGAGACGATCAAGCCCGGCACGGCCGAGATCATGAATACCCAGTGCCATGACGGTACGACGCGAAGCAGCTGCGTGGCGGCGATGGGGGCGAAACCGAGCCCGACGAGCGGGATCATGCTCAGCTGCAAGCCCTGGTTCAGGCCGCGTCGGGCGGGACGCGACGCCTCGCTATTTGCCGCGAGGCTTGCGGGCGTGAATGCACCTTCGGCAACGCCCATCGCGGCACGCAACAACAAGAGACTGCCGAAGCCCGTGGCGAACCCCGACAAACTCGACAGCACGGAGAAGACGATCATCGTCGCGACGAGAATCTTCTTGCGGCCGATGCGATCCGAAACCGGCCCCATGACGATCGACCAGATGCCCCACGCCACGCCGAGTGCGCCGATCAAGCTACCCAGTTGCGAATAGTCGAGGCCAAGGTCTTTCATCATGTACGGAAACATCGGCGCCATCAGCCACCGGTCGAAACCGACCAGTCCGAACCCGAGGCCCAGCAGGACGAGCGTTTTGCGCTCGTACCCGATGTCATGGTGAGAAGCGGTCATCAATTGTCTCCATTAAGTTGTCTTCGTGCGATACGCCATGACGGCGTTCTTTCGATTACCGCTTCACACGATCAATGCTAACGTTAGCGTAGATTAGATGCCCGCTCTTTCGCTGTCAAATGCGTACATCTACTTATTTCGTGCTTACGTATGCACTAGGCACGTGCAAACTCATGATCCGACGGGGGAATTGCTCGTTCGCCGTCGTACCAGGCGGTCGATCGGGGGAACTGCCTTGCAGCGAGTGAGTGTGCTATCGTTTGTCCGAATCCGCCCTCATTGGAACGCCATGATCACCATCAAAGACATCGCCGCCCGCCTCGAGGTTTCTCCCTCGACGGTTGGCCGCGCGCTCGCCGACGATCCGAGAATCAGCGCCGCCACGAAAAAGAAGGTCACGGAAGTCGCCAACGAAATGGGCTACGTGGCCAATCTCGCGGCCCGCATGATGCGCGGCGTGTCCAGCAATCTCATCGGCCTCGTGCTGCCCGACATTCGCAACAGCTTCTATTCGACGATTGCACACGCGCTGTCGAAGTGCGTGCAGGGCGCGGGCTTTCAATTGATGTTGTCGGAAACCGAAGACGACCGGATGGTCGAGCTGCATCACATTCGCGAGCTGACGAGCGCGAACGTGGCCGGGATCATCATCGTTCCCACGGCGAAGCCGCATCGGGAAGCCACGCGCCTGCTCAAGTTGTTGCCGCACGTCCAATTGATTCGCCGGCAAGCCGTCATCGGCGACCAGTACTTCGGCATCGACGATACGCAGGCGCTGTTCGATGCGACGAACCATTTGATTGCGCTCGGCCACCGACGCATCGCCTACATCGGCGGCACCGACGAGCTGCCCACCGGCGAAGCGCGACTGCTGGGTTATCGAAGAGCCATCGAAGCCATGCCGCGCAATGCGCGCCCGAGCGCCGAGTTCGTCCGGCTCGGCCCGCCGGGTTCGATCGACTTCGGGCGCGAAGCCATGCGAGACCTGCTGGCGCAGGCCGCAGCGCCGACGGCCGTCGTGGCCGGTGCGGTGCGCATCACGCAGGGCATCGTCGAAGAGCTCATGGCTCAACGTATCGCCGTTCCCGAGCAACTTTCGGTGGTGGGCTTCGGCGACGAGATGGGATTCAGTTGGTGGGGGCCGGGTCTCACGACCATCGGCCTTCCCGTTCACGATCTGGCCACGGCGTGCGGCCTCTGGTTCGTGCACCAGATCCGCCAAAACGCCGCCGCGCGCGCGCCCTACGCTTCGATCGCCACGGCCACGTTGATCCAGCGGGGCAGCACGCGCGCGCCCGCTGCGGCGGCGCGAGAGCGCGCCACGGCCACGGTCAGTAGGAGTAAAAGCCCCGCTTAGTCTTACGACCGAGATAGCCCGCGTCTACCATCTCTTTGAGCAACGACGCGGGCCGGTATTTCGTGTCGCCCATCTCGCGCTGAATCACCTCCATGATCGCGAGCACGGTGTCGAGGCCGATCAGATCCGCGAGCGCCAACGGCCCCATGGGATGACGCGCGCCCAGCCTCATGCCCGCGTCGATTTCGTCCGCGCTCGCCAATCCTTCCTGCAGCGCGAATACGGCTTCGTTGATCATCGGCACGAGAATGCGGTTGACCACGAAGCCAGGGGCATTCTTCACCTGTATCGCGGATTTGCCGAGGCGCTCGGCAAGCGCAACGGTCGTCTCGAACGTGGCGTCGCTCGTTTGCATGCCGCGAATGACTTCCACGAGCGCCATCGCCGGAACGGGGTTGAAGAAATGCATGCCGACGAAACGCGACGGGTCGGCGAGCGTAGCCGCCAATCGCGTGATCGACACGGACGACGTATTCGTTGCGATGATGGCGCCGGGCTTCGCGATTCTGTCCAACTCGCGCAATATCTGGTGCTTGATCCCGACGTTTTCCGTAGCCGCTTCGATGACGACATCGCATGTGCCGAGCGCGGCGGAATGAGACGTCGTCTTCACCCGCGCCATTGCTTCGGCAACGTCACCGGCCGTCATCTTCTGCTTCGAGACCAGGCTGTCGTAGCCCGCCGACAGCCGCTCGCGCCCGCGCTCGAGCGCGCTTTCATCGACGTCGCTGAGCACGACCGTCAGCCCCGCTGCCGCGCAGACTTGCGCGATCCCCGTGCCCATCTGGCCTGCGCCGACGATGCCTATCGTTTCGTAGTTCATGGTTGCTGCCTTAGATATTCGGATGATTCGGCGCGACGCCGTTTCGGCGCCGACCATTCGCCGGGCTGGCCGACTCTGCGCAGCTCGGCCTCGTCTTTTGCGGCTCGGATCGCACCGTCGAACGTGGGCTCGGTGGCCACTCGCATCCGGTCGACGCTGATTACCCAGTTGTCGAACGTATAGCGCCAACGAATGCGACGCTCCTCCAGGAGCACCGAAAACCATCGCCAGACCGATGCGTCTTCCGCATTGGCTACTGCGGCCGCATCGAAGCGAGCGCGTTGCATCGCATCCATATCGTGACTCCGGTAGACGCGCGGATTTCGCGCTCACTATCACCCGCACCTAAGCGAGCGCTTCGATCAACTCGGGAACCGCGGTGAACAGATCGCCGACGAGTCCGTAATCGGCCACGCTGAAGATCGGCGCCTCAGGATCCTTGTTGATCGCGACGATCACCTTCGAATCCTTCATGCCGGCCAGATGCTGAATCGCACCCGAGATACCGACCGCAACGTACAGTTGCGGTGCGACGATCTTGCCCGTTTGGCCCACCTGATAATCGTTGGGTACATAGCCCGCATCCACCGCGGCGCGCGACGCGCCCAACGCCGCGCCGAGCTTGTCGGCCAGCGGCACGAGCACGCTCTGATAGTTCTCCCCACTGCCCAGACCCCGGCCACCCGACACCACGATCTGCGCGCTCGTCAGCTCGGGACGGTCCAGCTTGGTCACCTCGCGGTTCACGAACTGCGAGATGCCGCGCTCCGCCGCCGCCTCGATCTTCTCGATTGCAGCGCTGCCGCCTTCGGCCGCCACGGCGTCGAAGCCCGTCGCACGCACCGTCAGCACCTTGATCGGATCGCTCGATTGCACCGTCGCAATCGCATTGCCCGCGTAGATCGGCCGCTCGAACGTATCGGGCGACACCACCGCGGTGATCTCGCTGATCTGCGCCACGTCCAGCTTCGCCGCCACGCGCGGCGCGATGTTCTTGCCGTA
>NZ_JBMRBK010000043.1:0-26257 GCF_057351765.1 Trinickia sp.
CGCTTCCTTCAGCCGCACCGCCTCTTCCACCGCGATTTCGTCGAACGGGTTCATCGACATCTTCACGTTCGCAATATCGACGCCCGTGCCATCCGACTTCACGCGAACCTTCACGTTGAAATCGACCACGCGCTTGACCGGCACCAGAATTTTCATGCACACGCTCCAAAGTTACGAATACGTCAACCCAGCGGCCATTATAACGACAGCCAAACAGCAAGCCCGAGGGGCCGCCGCGCCGGGCGCCGGATGTCGAGCGGGCTTCCGCTCGATGGTGCGTCTAAATAACGAACGATCGTTTTATTTTAATGAGGCTGGGCCGACTCGCCAAGCCGAATTCTCGATCAACGCCTCTAACCGCACCGATGTTCTCAGCGATGGCTCAAACGCCGCACGAGCCAGTCGCCCAATGACTGCACGAGCTGAACGAACACGACGAGCACCGCCACGACGGCCAGCATGACCTCGGGCAGGAACCGCTGGTAGCCATAGCGAATGCCCAGATCGCCGAGCCCGCCGCCGCCGATCGCGCCCGCCATCGCCGAGTAGCCGACCAGCGAAACGAACGTAATCGTCAGCCCGGCTACGATGCCCGGCAAAGCCTCGGGCAACAGCACCTTGAAGACGATCTGGTGCGTCGTCGCGCCGAGCGCTTCGGCCGTCTCGATCAGGCCGCGGTCGACCTCGCGCAGCGCGGTTTCGACGAGGCGCGCGATGAAGGGCGCCGCCGCAATCGTGAGCGGGACCACCGCGGCCGCCGTCCCGATCGAGGTGCCGACGACTAATCGCGTCAACGGAATGACCGCCACGAGCAGGATGATGAACGGCGTCGAGCGCACCGCATTGACCGTGAGCCCCATCGCGCGATTGGCCGCGGCGTTTTCGAGCACGCCGCCTGGCTCCGTCAGAAAGAGCACGATGCCGAGCGGCAGCCCGACCAGCGCGCCGAGCACGCCCGATATGCCGACCATCACCAGCGTCTCCCAAAACGACGCGAGAAACATCGGTAGCATTTCATCAAACATGCGCGAGCGCCTCCACCACGACTCCTTGCGCGCGCAAGTAAGCGAGCGCATCGCCGAGCTGGCCCGGTTCGCCGTCGGCCAGCACCGCCAGCGAGCCGAACGCCCGCCCCTGAATCTCGTCGATCTGACCGTGCAGAATGTTCACGTCGAGCGCATAGCGCCGGATTGCCTCGGACAGGACAGGCTTGTCGACGCTGCCTCCCGCGAACGCAAGCCGCAACAGTTGGCCGGCGCCTGTCTCGAGGTGCTTTGCGACACGCGCTTTTACCGCGGCCGGCAACTCGTGCGCGATGACGTCGCCGAGCAGCGCACGCGTGACGTCGTGCCGCGGCTGCAGGAAGACATCGACGACCGCCCCCGCTTCGACGATGCGCCCCGCATCGAGCACCGCGACGCGATCGCACACCTCTTTGATGACTTCCATCTGATGGGTGATCAACACGACCGTCAAACCGAGCTCGCGGTTGATGCGTTTGAGCAACTGAAGGATCGAGCGCGTGGTCTCGGGATCGAGCGCCGAGGTAGCCTCGTCGGAAAGCAGCACCTTTGGCTTGCTCGCGAGGGCGCGCGCAATGCCGACCCGTTGCTTTTGTCCGCCGCTGATCTGCGCCGGATAACGCTGCCGTTGCGCGGAGAGGCCGACCAGTTCGAGCAGCGGAGAGACGACGGCGTCGATGGCGTGACGCTTCATGCCCGCGAGCTCGAGCGGCAGCGCGACGTTTTCGTATACCGTGCGCGAACTGAGCAGATTGAAATGCTGGAAGATCATGCCGATCTCGCGGCGCGCCTCGCGCAGCTGCGCTGGGGGCAGTCCCGTCAATGCGCGGCCCGCCACGACGACTTCCCCCTCGCTTGGCCGTGCGAGCAAATTGATGGTGCGCACGAGGGTGCTCTTGCCGGCGCCGCTTCGGCCGATGATGCCGAAAATTTCGCCGGGCGGAATCGTCAAGTCGATCCCTTTGAGCGCCTCGACCCAGCCGCCGGGGCCGGCAAAGCGCTGTGAAACGTTGCGTAGTTCGATCATGAAAAAAAGAAGACGGCGGGGGTCGCGCGGCGTTTTGCGCAGGGCGACTAGCGCCCAGCCATGGTTGGCGGGACATCCGGACCCGCTATTTTATCGCGCCGCACAAATAAGGTTTCATAATTAATTCTCAACATCTAATAACTCAAAGGAATTAGAGCTGCCGGTCTCCTTTCGGGGGCCCGGCCTCGGCGCGCGAGGATTAACATGGCGCTCGCATTCCGTCAGCGGGCAAACCCATCATGGCCACTTTCGACGCACCGTCCGATCTCGCGCCCGACGCCGCCGGCTCAGATGCGGGCCCTGCGCGTTCGACGGTACGCACCGCCGACGGGGTCGAGCTTGCGCTATACCGTTG
Source organism: Trinickia sp. (assembly GCF_057351765.1). Taxonomy (NCBI): domain Bacteria; kingdom Pseudomonadati; phylum Pseudomonadota; class Betaproteobacteria; order Burkholderiales; family Burkholderiaceae; genus Trinickia; species Trinickia sp. Next base: position 2,405 of record NZ_JBMRBK010000043.1, read on the forward strand.
GTGCCCAGGGCAGGCTCGTTTCCCGCCCAAGGCAACGGTAGCACTCGCGCACGGGCTGGCCGAGCACGCGGGGCGCTACGCGCCGCTTGCCGCGCGACTTGGCGAAGCAGGGATCGAGCTCGTTGCCGTCGATTTGCGCGGACATGGCCATTCGCCCGGTCCGCGCGTATGGGCCGGATCCATCGACGAATATTTGCGCGACTTCGAAGCGTTGCTCGGGGCGGCGGCCCGCCCGCCCATTCCGTTCTTTCTGATGGGACACAGTATGGGTGGGACGATTGCGGCGCTTTACGCAGCCGAGCGACTCACGCATGGCGCGGCACACGGGCAACGGCCCGCCGGACTGATTCTGTCGAGCCCCGCACTCGCTGCCGGCCGCGACGTGCCGCGCTGGATGATCGCGGCGAGCCAACTCGTGAGCCGCGTCTGGCCGCGTTTCCCGGCCATGAAAATCGATCCCGCGCTACTCGCGCGCGATTCGGCCGTCGTCGAGGCGAATCGCAACGATCCCCTCGTGCACCACGGTCCGATACCCGCGCGTACCGGCGCCGAACTCCTCGTTGCCATGAAGCGTATCGAACGCGCCCGCGCAGCGCTCGACCTTCCCGTACTCATCTTTCATGGCAGCGACGACAAGCTGACCGAACCGGAAGGAAGCCGCGAGTTCGCGCACGAGGTGGGCTCGGCCGATTGCACGCTGACCATCTTTGAAGGCAGCTATCACGAGACCATGAACGATCTCGACCGCACGCGCGTGATCGATGCGTTGATCGAGTGGATCCGGGCGCACTCAGGATAATCGCCCGGCGCATCGCGCCGACGCCCGATCGCGATACCCCGTTCGCTTACGCGCTCCAGTTCGGCTTGCGCTTTTCCACGAACGCCTGCATTCCCTCGAGCGTCGCATCTTCCATCGCGTTACAGGCCATGGTCTGCCCCGCGAGCTGATATGCGGCTTCGATGCCGGTTTCGAGCTGCCGGTAAAAAAGCGCTTTACCCGCGCTCACCGCGGCTGCGGGCTTGGCGCAAATCCCGGACGCGAGCGAAACCACTTCGGCGTCGAGCGCATCGAGCGGCACCATCCGGTTGATGAGCCCCTCGTCGCGCGCCTTGGCCGCATCGATGAATTCGCCCGTCATCAGCATCTCGAATGCGGCTTTGCGCGAGAGATTGCGCGACAACGGTACGGCCGGTGTCGCGCAAAAGAGGCCCACGTTGATGCCGGAAACGGCAAAGCGCGCCGTGTCGGCCGCCACCGCGAGATCGCACATTGCAACGAGCTGACAGCCCGCGGCCGTCGCCATTCCTTGAACGCGTGCAATGACGGGTTGCGGCATCCGCTGAATCGTCATCATCAACGCCGAGCAACGGGCGAAGAGCGCCTGATAGTGGGCCAGCGACGGCGCCGCGCGCATTTCCTTCAGATCGTGGCCCGCGCAGAACGCGCGGCCCGCGGCTGCAAGGACGACGACTCGTGCATCGCTTTTCGCGATCGTGCCCAAGGCGGCATGCAGCTCGGCAATCAGTTGCTCCGAGAGCGCGTTGAACGCATCGGGACGGTTCAGCGTCAAGCGGACGACGCCCGGAAGTCCATACGCCCCATGCTCGATGAGCAGCACGCCAGTCGGTTCCGTGCCGGCCGAAGTCTCGGTCGGATGTGTCGACGATGAATCGGAGTTCATGACCGTCACCTCCATGGTTCCATCATGCGGACAGCGGGCGATGCCGGGCCGCCCGCGCGCACCGCCGTTCGATGCGTCAAATACCGGCCAGCGCGCGCACGTGGGCGGCCACGCTGCGACCGAGCGCCGAGAGGTTGTAGCCGCCTTCCAGGCAGCTCACGATGCGCCCGCGCGCATAGCGCGCCGCAATGCCGCGGATCCTATCGGTTATCCAGACGTAGTCGTCCTCGACGAGCCCCATGTTGCCGAGATCATCCTCGCGATGTGCGTCGAAACCGGCGGAGATGAAGATCATCTCGGGCTCGAAGGCCGTGAGGCGCGGCACCCAGGCAAGCTCGATGGCTTCTCGTACCGCCTCGCCCTTCGTGCGGGCCGGCATCGGCAGATTGACCATGTTCGCGGCAACGGTGTCCGCACCGCTGTACGGGTAGAACGGATGCTGAAAAAAACTGCACATGAGCACGCGCTCGTCGCCCGCGAATGCCGCTTCGGTGCCATTGCCGTGATGCACGTCGAAGTCGACGATGGCCACGCGCTCGAGCCCGTGCGCATCGAGTGCGTGGCGCGCCGCGATCGCGACATTGTTGAAAAAGCAAAAACCCATCGCACGCCCCGGCTCGGCGTGATGGCCCGGTGGCCTGACCCCGCAAAACGCGTTCTCGTAGCGGCCTTCGATGACGGCGTCGGTCGCTGCCACCGCTGCTCCCGCGGCGCGCAGCGCCGCCTCCCAGGTATGGGCGTTCATCGCGGTATCGGGATCGATCCAGGCGTAGCCTTCGGCCGGCGACCGGTTCTCGATGTATTCGATATGCGAGCGCGTATGCACGCGCGCAATCTGCTCGAAATCGGCGCGCGGCGCCGTCTCGCGCTGGACATGCGGGGCGATACGGCTCGCGATCAGTTGGTCTTCGATCGCATGCAGGCGTTCAGGACATTCGGGATGCCCGGGCCCCATCTCATGAAGCAGACATTCGGGATGTGAATAGAAAGCGGTTGCCATGATGTATCCGCCTGCCGCGCAAGCATGTCTCCAAGCAGCTACGTTACCACAGGCCGATGTGCGCCAACGCCGAGACCGGAAGCGTAGCTCCCGCGCACGACGCGGACCCGCTACGGGCCCGCTACGGGCCCGCTACGGGCCCGCTACGGTTTCGCGCGAGCCGCCCGTTCGCTATACTGCGCCGAGCCCCGAAACGTTCACGCACCGCCCGCCGTTCCCATCCCATCCAATATGACCGTCATCCTCGCCTCGCGCACAGCCCAGCGTTTTGCCGCCCTCGCCGCCACCATCGCTTTCGCTGCCGCCCATGGCAACGCGGCGCTCGCGCAGACGCGCCCCGCCCACCGTTCGGTCAGGGTCGCACAAGCCGAGCCGCAACCCGCCTCACAGAGCCAGACATTCGAAGAAGAGATCGTTCCGCAGCGGTATGCGCACAATGCGGATGTGGACGCGTTCATCGACGACATGGTCGCGCGCTACGATTTCGACGCCGCGGCGCTGCACGCGCTTTTTGCGAGCGCGGCCTACTCGGCCACCGTCGTGAAACTCGTCACGCCGTCGCCCACGCCCGCGCTCAAGAATTGGCATGCGTACGAATCGCGCTTTCTCGATCCAGTCCGCATCAACGCAGGCGTCAAGTTCTGGCACGACAATCAGGCAACGCTGCAGCGCGCTTACGAGCAGTATGGCGTGCCGCCCGAGATCGTCGTCGGCATCATTGGCGTGGAGACGATCTATGGGAAGTACATGGGCAACTTCCGCGTGATCGACGCGCTGACCACGCTCGCATTCGACTACCCGAACACGCCGAACCGCGCCGAACGCGAAATGACGTTTCGCAAGAACCTCGAAGACTATCTGGTCTGGACGCGCAACGCGCAGCTCGATCCGAGCAGTGTGCGAGGCTCGTACACAGGCGCCATCGGCATTCCGCAGTTCCTGCCGAGCAGCATCGTCAAATACGCAGTCGACTACGAAGGCAACAATCGCATCGATTTGCGCTCGAGCACGGCCGATGCGATCGGCAGCGTCGCCAACTATCTGAGCGAAAACGGCTGGAATACCGGGCGCCCCGTCGTATGGCAAATCGCGCACGATGCCGGCAGCATCGGGATCGCGCAGGCAGCCGCCGATGGCAAGCCCGAGCCGCACTGGCCACTCGCCCAGATGCTGCGCGCCGGAATGTCGCTCGACGAACCGGGCCTCGATACGAACGTCGAGGCAGCCACGCCGGTGCTGGTCATCGATCTGCCGACCCCGGGCCAACCCACCGAATACATGCTCGGCCTGCAGAACTTCTATGTGCTCACGCGCTACAACCGCAGCTTCTTTTATGCGCTGGCCGTTTATGAACTCGGGCAGCGCGTGAAAGCGCGCATGCAGGCCGACGCCGCGGCCGCGGCCTCCAGTTGAGCGGCCGGCTGGCGCTGACCGGAACCGAAGCTCGGTGGAAGGCCGGCGTCAGGCCGGAAAAACGCCGGTGGACAGATAACGGTCGCCGCGGTCGCAAACGATGAACACGATCGTTGCATTCTCGACTTGTCGCGCAACGCGCAATGCCACCTCGCACGCACCGCCGGACGAAATGCCGCCGAAGATACCTTCGACGGCAGCCAGTCGGCGCGCCATGGCTTCGGCTGCCGCCTGCGAAACGTTCTCCGTGCGATCGATCCGGCTGCGATCGAAAATCTTCGGCAAATAAGCCTCGGGCCATTTGCGGATGCCCGGAATGCGCGAGCCTTCCTCGGGCTGCGCGCCGATGACCTCGATGGCGTCGTTTTGCTCCTTCAGGTAGCGCGAGACGCCCATGATCGTACCGGTCGTTCCCATGGACGAAACGAAGTGCGTGATGCGCCCTTCCGTTTCGCGCCAAAGCTCGGGGCCCGTGCTCTCATAATGCGCGAGCGGGTTGTCGGGGTTCGCGAACTGATCGAGGATGACGCCCTTGCCCTCGCGCTGCATCTGCTCCGCCAGGTCCCGCGCGTACTCCATTCCGCCCTTGACCGGCGTGAGCACGATCTCGGCACCGTACGCCGCCATGCTCTGGCGCCGCTCGGCAGACAGATCCTCGGGCATGACGAGCACCATCTTATAGCCGCGGATCGCGGCGGCCATGGCCAGCGCGATGCCGGTATTGCCGCTGGTCGACTCGATGAGCGTGTCCCCGGGTCTGATGCGCCCACGCGCCTCCGCGTGCTTGATCATCGATACCGCCGGACGGTCCTTTACCGAGCCCGCGGGATTGTTGCCTTCGAGCTTGGCGAGCACGACATTGTTGCGGCTGCGGATTTCGTCGTCCGGCACGCGCACGAGTTGCACGAGCGGCGTGTTGCCGACCGTATCTTCAATAGTCTTGTAAGGCATGTGTTAGACGCGCAAAGCGCAATGACGTAATGAGCAATCGAGAATTCGAGGTATTGGGATGGATTGTAAAGCAGCGCGCCACGGCGTGCCGGAGCGGCTCGGTCGGCAGTAAGGTCGCGGGCCCGATGCCACGCGCCCCAGCCGGGAACGCAAAAAACCCGCGGCAAGCCGCGGGAAGCCGTCGAACCGCATGACGGTGAAGGAGAGCTGCGAGAAGACGCACCGACAAGCGCACGCGTGCGGTGCGCAGGTCGAAGCGTCGACGATGGGTCATCGATGCGTTACGGCCACCGCGGCGCGACGCGCCGACGCACTCGTTGCACGGCTCGGAACACCGCCGGAGAGAGGGATGGACGGCGGGGGCGACGATGGGACGGATAGCGGCCGCCCCACTGAAAGTCCTTCGGCTTGCAGCCGCTCGAGCGTTCGGCCGCCGAATCCCTTGACGCGAGCGACCAGATCCGACGCGTCTTCGAACGGCCCATTGCGTGCGCGTTCGTCCAGAATGGCACGCGCCTTCGCGGGACCAATGCCTTTGACGCTGCGCAGGGCCGCTTCGTCAGCGGCGTTGACGTCGACGGCCGCGCTGAGCTGGCCGCATGCAGCGGCCAGAAGGCATGCGGCAAGGAATCGTTGATACATGGGACCTCCGTTGATCGAGCGGCCGGCATGAGAGGAAGCCGACCCGAAGACCCCAGTCTAGGGAGATGCGCCCTCGTCTTACAGCTGGCCGGATAGCCAACGCACGTATCTGTCGACGCCTTCTTGCACCGTCAGAAAGGGCGCGTCGTAGCCGGCCGCGCGCAAGCGCGTCGGGTCCGCCTGCGTGAAGCACTGATATTTGCCGCGCAGGGCGTCGGGAAACGGTACGTATTCGATGAGCCCGCTCTGGACCATTTCGGCGAGCGAAAGCGGCGCCTGACCATCGAGGGCGCGCAGCGTGTTGACGACGCTCGACGCGATGTCGTTGAACGGTTGCGCGCGGCCCGTGCCGAGATTGAAGATGCCCGATTTTTCCGGATGGTCGAAGAAAAAGAGGTTGACCTTCGCGACGTCCTCCACGGAGACGAAATCGCGTGTCTGCTCCCCGGCGGCGTAGCCGTTGTACTCGCCGAACAGCTTCACCTTGCCCTCGGCGCGGAACTGATTGAAGTTGTGAAACGCCACTGACGCCATGCGTCCCTTGTGAGATTCGCGCGGACCGTAGACATTGAAGTAGCGAAAGCCCGCAATCTGGCTCGTTGCGGCCGGCAGCACGCGGCGGACCAACTGATCGAACAGGAACTTCGAGTAGCCGTAGACGTTGAGCGGGGCTTCGACGGCACGGTCTTCGACAAAGCGTGTCGAGCCGCCGTAGATGGCCGCCGACGACGCGTACAGAAACTGCGCGCTTTGCGCGAGACAAGCGTCGAGCACCGCCCGGCTGTATCGAAAGTTGTTGTCCATCATGTAGCGGCCGTCGGTTTCCATCGTATCGGAGCAGGCTCCTTCGTGGAAAACGGCACGCACCTTGCCGAAATCGCCGCGCGTGAAGCGTTCGACGAATTCGGTCTTGTCGAGATAGTCGTCGATCTCGCAATCGACGAGATTCTTGAACTTGTCGGCGCGCTTCAGATTGTCGACTGCAACGATGCGCGTCTCGCCGCGCGCGTTGAGCGCCTTGACGAGGTTACTGCCGATGAAGCCGGCGGCGCCGGTGACGATGAGAGTCATGATCGGTTTCGCAATGAAAGGGATGTGTCGGAAAGCGGCCCGCCTCAGTGCGCGGGCGCAAAAAGTTCGTCATAGTCGACGGTCGCCGTACCGAGCTTGCCGACGACGATACCGGCCGCGCGATTGGCTAGTGCGACCGCATCGACGAGCGGCACACGCGCGCCGAGCATTGCGGCAAGCGTCGCGATGACGGTGTCGCCCGCACCCGACACGTCGTAGACCTCGCGTGCGACAGCCGGTGCATTGAGCTCGCCATTCGCCGTAAAGAGCGTCATGCCCTCTTCCGAACGCGTCAGCAACAGCGCCTCGAGCTCGAGCGATGTGCGCAGTTCCGTGACGCGCGCAACGAGGTCCTCCTCCGATTTCCATCGGCCGACCACCTCGCGCAGCTCGGCCCGGTTCGGCGTGATGACCGTGGCACCGCGGTAGCGCTCCCAGTCGTCCCCCTTCGGATCGACGAGCACGGCTTTGCCGGCCGCTCGCGCCTTGGCGATCATTTGCGTCACATGCGTGAGCCCGCCCTTCGCGTAGTCCGAAAGGAGCACGACATCGTGCGACGCGAGCAACGTATCGAAGCGCGCGAGCCCGGCGAGCAGCGCCTCGTGCGCCGGCATCTTCTCGAAGTCCATGCGCAGCAGTTGCTGCTGGCGCGAGAGTACACGCAGCTTGATCGTCGTCGGGAGTTCCGGGTCGCGTTCGAGATGCGGTACGACGCCGCTGTCGTTCAACAACTCGACGATGCGCTCGCCGGGCTCGTCGTGGCCGACCACGCAGAGCAGGCCAGTGCACGCCCCGAGCGCCGCGGCGTTGCGCGCAACGTTGGCGGCGCCGCCAAGCCGGTCCTCCTGGCGCTGGACATGCACGACCGGCACAGGCGCCTCGGGCGAGATGCGGTTGACGTCGCCGAACCAGTAGCGATCGAGCATGACATCGCCGACTACGAGTACGCGTGCGCTCGCGAGCCGCTCGCGCGCAATGACAGGCAAGGGCGGCAACGCTTGCGTGGGTGCGGCGACGGGACGAGCCCCGCTCTCGCTCATCTCAGGCGTGCGGATCGGTTGCGGACTGGAGTGGGACATAGGGACGCCCGATTGCGTAGTAATCGATGCCGAGCTCGGCCATCGCTTGCGGTTCATAAAGGTTGCGCCCATCGAAGATCACGGGCGACTTCAGCACCGACTTCATGTGCATGAAATCGGGACTCTTGAATTCCTTCCATTCGGTCAGCACGATGAGCGCATCGGCCCCGGACAACGTTTCCTCCTGCGAAGCCTCGAACGCCAGCCGGGCATGCTCGTCGCCGCGATCGGCGAGATCGAGCGCGAAGACGCGGCGCGCCTCGTCGAGCGCGACCGGATCATAGGCCTGCACGCACGCACCGCGCGCCAGCAAAGCCGCAATGACGCGCCGGCTCGGCGCTTCGCGCATGTCGTCGGTGTTCGGCTTGAACGAAAGCCCCCAGACCGCGAAGGTGCGTCCCGTGAGATCGGCGCCCAGCACTTGCTCGATCTTGCGCACGAGCACTTCCTTCTGATCGTGATTGACCGCCTCGACGGCTTCGAGGATGCGCAGTTGCTGACCGCTGTCATTGGCCGTGCGCACGAGCGCCTGAACATCCTTCGGAAAACACGAGCCGCCGTAACCGACGCCCGCGTAGAGGAAGTGATAGCCGATGCGCGGATCGGAGCCGATCCCGCGGCGCACCGCTTCGATATCCGCGCCGACACGATCGGCCAGATTGGACATTTCGTTCATGAATGAGATGCGCGTCGCGAGCATGGCGTTGGCCGCGTACTTCGTGAACTCGGCCGAACGGACGTCCATATACAGCGTGCGCTCGTGATTCCGGTTGAACGGCGCATAGAGGCGCTTCATCTTTTCGCGCGCCAGACGCCCGGCTTCGTCGTCGTCGCTGCCGAGCACGATGCGATCGGGTCGCATGAAATCGTCGACGGCGGCGCCCTCTTTCAAAAACTCCGGGTTCGATACGACCGAAAAACTGCGGGCCGCGCGATCTGCGAGACCGCGCGCCGCCAACTCAGCTTCCACGACAGCGCGCACGCGTTCCGCGGTGCCCACGGGCACCGTCGATTTGTCGACGATGACCTTGAAGCCGTTCATGTAGCGGCCAATGTTGCGTGCCGCCTCGAGGACGTACTGCAGATCGGCCGAGCCGTCCTCGTCCGGAGGGGTGCCGACCGCGATGAACTGGATCTCGCCGTGCTCCACACTGGCTTTGACATCGGTCGAAAACGTGATGCGCCCGTGTGCACGGGTGCGCGCGATGATTTCCTTCAGCCCCGGCTCGTGGATCGGCACGCCGCCGTTATTGAGGATGTCGATCTTGCGCGGGTCGACATCGAGACAAAAAACGTCGTTGCCGATTTCCGCCAGGCAAGCCCCGGTGACGAGGCCGACATACCCGGTGCCGATGATGGTGATCTTCATACCTGTTCCGCTGGTTGATGCCGGCGCTCGAACGCGCGCCGGCGCGGGCGCACGCGCCCGAATTGCATGAGGCTCTTTCGACTGCAGACGCTGCCGCGCCTCGCTAAAGCGTCATGGCCTGCTTCGCTGCCCGCATCACTGCGGTGTGGCGATCGGCTCGACGCGGCGCGGCGCATAAGTTTCCCAGCCGCTGCACCCCGGACACTGCCAGTAAAAAAGGCGCGCGCGGAAGCCGCAATTTTGGCATGTATATCGCGGCAGATTCTTGGTGCGTTGCTTGACGAGCGTCCGGATCAACGCGAGCTCGCTGCGCCGCGGCTCCTCGGCCGTCGTCATCTGCGCTTCGATCAGGCGCATCATGCCCGCTAGATTGGGCGCTGCCTGCATTTGCGCGCGCGCGAGCGTATGCGCGGCCTCGGGCCCGCGCAGCTCGGCCACGTACGGGTAGACGACATCGAGCAGATCGCTCGAGCCGAAGCGCTCCACGTATTCCGTCAGCAACGCCGCGCCTTGTTCGGCACGCGAGAGCGCCTGGTAGGCCTTCATCAGCTTTTCGGCAACGAGCGGCAAATAGATCGGATTCTGCTCTTCGACGCGGCGCCAGGCTTCGATGGCCGCTTCATGCTGTTCCGCCGCGCATGCCACATCGCCCGCCAGGATCGTCGCGCGCACGTTTTGGGGGTTGGCCTTGAGCGCGAGCGCCAGTTCGTCGGCTGCCGCGCGCGGCTCGTTGCGCGCAAGGGCTTCTTGCGCAAGCTCGCAGTGGAACTGCGCGATCTCCTTGCCGAGCGGGCTCGCGCCCATCGATTCCAGCTTCTCCGCGATCTTGATCGCCTTCGTCCATTCCTTTTCGATCTCGTAGATCGTCAGCAGCGCACGCTGCGCGCCGAGCGCGTGCTCGCCGCTTTCCAGATGGGCGAGCGTCTCTTCGGCGCGGTCGAGCAGACCCGCTTTGAGAAAATCCTGTCCGAGTTCGAAAAGCGCGTGGTCGCGCTCGTTCGCGGGCAAATCGACGCGGCTCAGCAAGTTCTGATGGATACGAATTGCACGATCGGTCTCACCGCGGCGGCGAAAAAGATTGCCCAGCGCGAAATGCAGCTCGATCGTCTCGGGATCGAGCTTGACCACCTCGATGAACGCATCGATGGCCTGATCGGGCTGCTCGTTGAGCAGGAAATTGAGACCGCGAAAATACGACCGCGGCAGATTGGCACTCTCCGAGAGGAGTGTCTTCAAGTCGTAGCGCGCCGCCACCCAGCCGAGCGCGAACGCCACGGGGATGGTCAGCAGCCACCAGAAATCGAGATCCATGCGAGGGCGGGCGATGCGAAGAAAGTGCGTGTTAGGGCAATCGACTCGATGCGGCCATCAGACGACCGGCGGCAACGGCGGCTCGCTCGCCACCGGCGGCGCTTCGCGCGCAACGCGCAAGTCGCGCTTGAGGCGGCCGTTTTCCAGTTTCAGACGGACCAGGCCGGGAAATGCCGATACGAGCCCCGCCAGCAGCCCGACGCCAAAAAAGGCCAAGCCAATCAAGATCAAAGGTGCTTGCCACGCGTAGCCTGCCAGGAAATTCAGCGTAGCGTTTTGCGTATTGGCGAGCGCGAGTACGAGCAACAGCACGAAGACGAACGCGCGAACCAGCCAGACGATCAATTTCATAAAGGCTCTCTCGAGGGAACACCACGTGCCTGACACGCGCACGATAACGGCGGTGGCGGCGTTGTCGGGCGGAGAAACGCCCCGTATTGTAAAGGAAAGCTTCGGCCAGCCGTCGCGGCGGGTTATCGGAAAAGGATCGCGCTCCGCCATGGCATACGAGCCTCGCACCACGACCGGCGCTCGTGGGACAAGCCCAGGCGCGAAAGGCCGCATCGCTAGCAAACGCCAGCCTCAAAAGAAAAAGCGCCCGAAGGCGCTTTTCATCTTTCCTTGGCCGTGCTTGTCGCACCTGTCAAAGCGTATCGTCGGCGTCGTCGGCCTCGACCGCTTTCAGCGGCTCGCCCGCACGACGGTCCACCCGTTCACGCAGTTCCTTGCCGGGCTTGAAATGCGGCACGTGCTTTTCGGGCACGAGCACCTTCTCCCCCGATTTCGGATTGCGTCCCACGCGAGACGGGCGCCGATTCAGGCCAAAGCTGCCGAAGCCCCGAATTTCGATGCGATGGCCCTTGGCCAACGCCTCCGACATCGCATCGAGCATCGTCTTCACCGCGAAATCCGCATCCTTGAGAACAAGTTGCGGAAATCGCGCTGCCAACTGGGCGACCAATTCCGATTTGGTCATGCTGCGGCAAACCTCTCAGGCTTACTGGTTCTGACCGTCGAGCTTGGCTTTCAGCAACGCGCCAAGGTTCGTCGTGCCCGAAGCCGCGGAACCCGAATCGGCTGCCAGTCCGCGCATCGCTTCTTGCTGCTCGGCCGAGTCCTTCGCCTTGATCGACAGGTTGATACCACGCGACTTGCGATCGATGTTGATGATCATCGCGTTGACCTTGTCGCCTTCCTTCAGCACATTGCGCGCATCTTCCACGCGGTCTTGTGCGATTTCGGACGCGCGCAGATAGCCTTCGACTTCGGTCGAAAGCGCCACCACGGCACCCTTGGCGTCCACGGCCTTCACCGTGCCGTCGACGATCGAACCCTTGTCGTTCATCGCCACGAAGTTGCTGAACGGATCGCCTTCGAGCTGCTTGATGCCGAGCGAAATGCGCTCTTTCTCGACGTCGATACCGAGCACGACGGCTTCGACTTCGTCGCCCTTCTTGTACTTGCGGACCGCCTCTTCGCCGGTTTCGCTCCACGAGAGGTCGGACAGATGGACGAGCCCGTCGATACCGCCCGGCAGACCGATGAAGACGCCGAAATCGGTAATCGACTTGATCGCACCGCTGATCTTGTCGCCCTTCTTGAAGTTGCGGCTGAAGTCGTCCCACGGATTCGGCTTGCACTGCTTCATGCCGAGGCTGATACGACGACGGTCTTCGTCGATCTCGAGCACCATGACTTCGACTTCGTCGCCGAGCTGGACGACCTTCGACGGTGCGACGTTCTTGTTCGTCCAGTCCATTTCCGACACGTGGACGAGGCCTTCGATGCCCGACTCCACTTCGACGAACGCGCCGTAGTCGGTGATGTTCGTGACCTTGCCGAACAGACGCGTGCCCGACGGGTAACGGCGCGAGATGCCTTCCCACGGATCGTCGCCCAGTTGCTTGATGCCGAGCGAAACGCGGTTCTTTTCCTGGTCGAACTTGAGGATCTTCGCCGTGACTTCCTGGCCGACCGACAACACTTCGCTCGGGTGACGCACGCGGCGCCACGCGATATCGGTGATGTGCAGCAGACCGTCGATGCCGCCCAAGTCGACGAACGCGCCGTAATCGGTGATGTTCTTGACGACGCCGTTGACGATAGCGCCTTCCTTGAGCGTCTCGAGCAGCTTCGCGCGCTCTTCGCCCTGCGTCGCTTCGATCACCGCGCGGCGCGACAGCACCACGTTGTTACGCTTGCGATCGAGCTTGATGACGCGGAATTCGAGCGTCTTGCCTTCGTACGGAGTCGTATCCTTGACAGGGCGCGTGTCGACGAGCGAACCGGGCAGGAACGCGCGGATGCCGTTGACCATGACGGTCATGCCGCCCTTGACCTTGCCGGTGATCGTGCCGGTCACGAGCTCGTTGTTGTCGAGCGCCTTTTCCAGCGACAGCCACGAAGCGAGGCGCTTCGCCTTGTCGCGCGACAGGATCGTGTCGCCATATCCGTTTTCGAGCGCGTCGATCGCGACCGAAACGAAGTCGCCCGCCTGCACTTCTACCTCGCCCGCGTCGTTCAGGAATTCTTCGAGCGGAATGTAGGCTTCGGACTTGAGACCCGCGTTGACGACCACGAAGTTGTGGTCGACACGCACGACTTCGGCGGAGATCACTTCGCCGGCGCGCATGTCTTGCTTGGTCAGCGACTCTTCGAACAGAGCCGCAAAGGATTCGGTAATCGGGTTGGAGGTTTGCAGGTCGGACATAAAAATCGTAAAAGCATGGCTTCGCTCTGCCTCACGCGGTCCACGTTCCGTTTGCCTGGGACCGGCGCGCCGCGGCACGGCGTACGCCATACGGGGTTAAGGGTTGATACAACGTTTCGCGACACCGCCGAAGCGGCCCCGCCAAACACCTGACGACAACTCGAGACTACTAAAGCACCTACTCGGTACTACAGCGCCCGGTACCATTGCACCACTTGTTCGACCGCCTGGTCGACCGTGAGCGCCGAAGTATCGAGCAGCTTCGCATCCGCCGCGGGAGCGAGCGGCGCGACCGTGCGATTCGTATCGCGCGCATCGCGCTCGCGCAAATCCCGGAGCAAGTCATCCATATTAGCAGAAAACCCTTTTTGGATCAATTGCTTATACCGGCGCGCCGCGCGTGCCTCCACGCTCGCGGTCAGGAACACCTTCAATCCCGCATCCGGGAAGATCACCGTCCCCATATCGCGGCCATCGGCCACGAGCCCGGGCTCCCTGCGAAACGCGCGCTGGCGGGCGACCAGCGCCGCGCGCACGGGCTGGTGCACCGCGATGGCCGACGCCCGATTGCCGACTTCCTCGGCGCGGATTTCGTTGGACACGTCGATACCGTCGAGCTGCGCGCAGCCCTCCCGGAACGTGATATGCAGGCCGTCGACGAGGTCGGCGAGCGCCTCGGCGGCATCCGTGGGCACCTGGTAGCGCAGGCTCGCCAATGCCGCGAGCCGATAGAGCGCGCCGCTGTCGAGCAAGTGAAACCCGAGCTTCGCCGCGACGAGCGCGGCCACTGTGCCCTTGCCCGAGGCGGTCGGCCCGTCGATGGCTATGACGGGGGTCTGGTGAAAGGGACGGGTCGGTTTCATCGATCAATCGGGGGCGACCAGCGTCTTGAAGCGGTCGAAGTAATCGGGGAACGTCTTGGCGACGCATTTGGGGTCGTTGATGCGCACCGGCGCACCGATCAGGCTCACGAGCGAAAAGCACATCGCCATGCGGTGATCGTCATACGTGTCGATCGCCGCATTCGGCACGAGGCGCCCTGACGCGGGCGGTGTGACGGCCAACCAGTCCGGCCCTTCTTGCACATTCGCGCCGAGCTTGCGCAATTCCGTCGCCATGGCCGCGATGCGGTCCGTTTCCTTCACACGCCAGCTCCCGATGTTGGTGAGCCGCGTCGTCCCGTCGGCCGCGAGCGCCGCAATGGCGAGCGTCATCGCGGCATCGGGAATGAGATTGCAGTCCATTTCGATCGCTTCGAGACGGCCGTGGTCATGGCCGATCCCCCGCACCTCGATCCAGTCCTCGCCCATCGCCACGTTGGCGCCCATGCGCGCGAGTGCCTGGGCGAAAGCCACATCGCCCTGAATGCTGGCGCTGCCCACGCCCACGACGCGCACCGGCCCGCCGCCGAGCGCACCCGCCGCCAGGAAGTACGAGGCGGACGATGCGTCGCCTTCGACGGCGATCGAGCCGGGCGACTGGTAGCGCACCCCCGAGGGCACCGTGAAACGCCGCCAGTCTTCGCGCTCGACCGTCACACCGAAGCGTGCCATGAGCCGTATCGTGATCTCGATATAGGGTTTCGAGATCAGCTCGCCGTCGACTTCGACGATCGTCGTGCCGCTTTTCGTGCGCACGAGCGGCAGCGCCATCAAAAGCGCGGTCAGAAACTGGCTCGACACGTCGCCGCGCACGGTGATCGGCGCTTCGACGCTGAGCGCCGCGGGACGAATCCGCAGCGGCGGATAGCCCTCGTTCGCCTCGTAATCGATACGCGCACCGATTTGCCGCAGCCCATCCACGAGATCGCCGATCGGCCGCTCGTGCATGCGCGGCACGCCGTGCACGCGATAATCGCCGCCGTTGACGGCCAGCGCCGCCGTGAGCGGACGCACGGCCGTGCCGGCATTACCGAGAAAAAGATCGGCCGTTTTCGCCGTGAACGCGCCGCGTGTGCCCTGCACCACGCACCGATCGCCGTCACGCGTGTACTTCACGCCGAGCTTCGCGAGCGCGTCGAGCATCACGCGCGTGTCGTCGGAGTCGAGCAGATTCGAGATCGTCGTCTCGCCTTCGGCGAGCGCGGCCAAGAGCAGCACGCGGTTCGAGATGCTTTTCGAGCCGGGCAAACGAACCGTGCCCCGCGCATGCGGGTACGGTCCAAGATCGAGATAGTCCATAGCCGTTCCTGTTTATTCCGGAGCGAGGTCGCCGTGGGGCCGCGCCGCCACGGTTTGCGCGCCGCGTTCCTGCCATTCGGTGCGTGCTTCGCGCGAGCGTGCGAACACCGCTTCGAGCGCAGCGCCGTCGCCTGAGACAATCGCCGCCCGCAAGCGTGCGAGCACGGCCGTGTAGGCATCGAGCTCCGCGACGAGCGCCGTCGCGTTCGCCAGGCAGACATCGCGCCACATCTCCGGGCTCGACGCGGCGATCCGCGTGAAATCCCGAAACCCGCCGGCGGCGAAAGAGAACTTGAGCGCCGCATCGGGCGCGCCGAGAATTTGCTCGACAAGTGCGAACGAGAGCAAATGCGGCAGGTGGCTCACCGATGCCAGCACGCGATCGTGCTGCTCGGCTTGCATCGTGCGAACGTGCGCGCCCGCCGCGAGCCAAAGCGCCTCCACGCGTGCCACGTCCTGCGCCCGATTCTCGGGCAGCGGACACAGCACGACGTTGCGTCCGACATAGAGATCGGGCAATGCCGCCTCGACGCCGCTCGATTCGCGGCCTGCGATGGGATGCCCGGGCACGAACTGCGCAATACGGGTACTCAGCGCGGCGCGCGCCGCTGCGACGACATCGCCCTTGGTGCTGCCCGCGTCGGTCACGAGCGTCCCGGGATCGAGAAACGGCGCGATCCGTGCCAGGAGCGGCGCGGTCTGCGCCACCGGCGCCGCGAGCAAAACGAAATCCGCGCCGGCGAGCGCGCGAGCCAATTCGGCGTCATCGTCGAGCGCGGCCGTCTCGTCGACGACACCGAGCGCGCGAGCCCGTTCGGCCGACGCAAGCGAGCGGCCCACGCCCACGATCGTACGCGCGCCGCTCACCCCGCCGCGTTCGCGCAAGGCGCGAGCGAGCGAGCCGCCGATCAGGCCCACACCGAAAATCACCAGTTTGTCGAAAAAGAAGGTGCCCACGTCCGTCCGAAAAAATGAAACATCAACCTTTTAGCGCCTGCCGCTCCGAGCGGGGCGGCACAGCGCAACACGCGGCGCGTCGGCTCAGGCCGGCGCAAGTGCCTTCTCGAGCGCGGCGATGAACGCGGCGTTTTCCTCCGGCAGGCCGACCGTCACGCGCAGCCATTGCGGCAATCCATAGTTGCCGACGGGCCTCACGATCACGCCTTGCTTGAGCAGCGCAAGGTTCACGCGCGCACCCGCGCCATCGTCGTGGCCTACGCGTACGAGCACGAAGTTGCCGAACGAAGGCACATATTCGAGACCGAGCTTCTCGAACGCCTGCGTCAACTGACGGTAGCCCGCCGCGTTGAGCGCGGCGCTCTTCTCGAGGAACGCCGTATCGCCGAGCGCGGCGATCGCCGCGGCCTGCGCAACGGTGTTGACGTTGAAAGGCTGACGCAGGCGGTTCAGCAGATCGGTCAGCGGCGGTTGGGCGATGGCGAGGCCGATGCGCAAACCCGCGAGTCCATACGCCTTGGAAAAGGTGCGCGAAACGAGCAGGTTCGGATAGCGGCGCACCCACTCGATCGAGTCGTAACGCTTCTCGGCGGGCAAATATTCGGTGTAGGCCTCGTCGAGCACGACGACGACGCCCTTGGGCACCTTATCGAGAAACTTCTCGAGTACCGGCCCCTCGACGAAGGTACCGGTCGGATTGTTCGGGTTCGCGATGAACACGAGCCGCGTATCGGGCTCGATCGCGCTCAGCATGGCATCCAGGTCATGACCGTACTCGACGGCGGGGACCACGATCGCGCGCGCACCGAGTCCTTGCGTGGCGAGCGCATAGACCGCAAACGAATACTGGGCATACACGACCGACTGCCCTTTTTCCACGAACGCATGCGCCGCGAGCTCGAGAATGTCATTGCTGCCGTTGCCGAGCGTGATCCAATCGGCCGGCACGCCGTAGCGCGCGCTGATCGCGGCCTTCAATTCGAACGCATTCGAATCCGGGTAGCGTCCCAGCTCCTCGACGGCCCGCGCCATTGCGGTCTTGGCCGCGTCCGACATGCCGAGCGGGTTTTCGTTCGACGCCAGCTTCACGATGCGCGCCTCGTCGAGCCCGAATTCGCGCGCAACCTCGGAGATCGGCTTGCCGGCGATATAGGGGGCGATCTGGCGCACATAGGAAGGGCCGTATTGCGTGGTCATGAAAGTCTCCAAACGGGCGATGCTGCGTGTCATAAGAATACGAATGGGTCGCTCTCGGTGCGCGTGGCCGGCCGCCTCGGCGGCCACGCGTTCACCACGTCAGCGCGCGCGCGGATACGAGCCCAGGATCTTGAGAAAAGCCGCTTTTTTCTCGAGCTCGGCGAGCGCCGCGGCAACGGGCGCGTCCTCGCGATGGCCTTCGACGTCGATATAGAAGTAGTACTCCCACGTTCCGACACGTGCGGGCCGCGATTCGAAGCGCGTCATCGAGACGCCGTGCCGCGCAAGCGGCTCGAGCAACTTGAATACGGCGCCCGGCTCGTTCTTGACCGAAACGATCAGCGAAGTCTGGTCAAGCCCGCTTTGCCCCGCTGGTGCGCGCCCGATCACGACGAAGCGCGTGCGGTTATGCGGATCGTCTTGAATCAGCGCAAAGGCGGCCTGCAGGCCATAGCGCGCGGCCGCGCGGTCGCCCGCGATCGCGGCAACGCTCGCATCGGCCGCCGCGATGCGAGCGGCCTCGGCATTGCTCGACACCGCTTGCCGCTCGACGTGCGGCAAGTGCGTCGCGAGCCAGCGCTGGCATTGCGCAAGTGCCTGCGCGTGCGCGCATACGCGGGTGACACCGTCGGTGCCGCCGCTTTGCGTAAGCAGATTGTGGTGAATCGGCAGTGCGATTTCGCCGCCGATGGAAAGCTGCGTCTGCAAGAGCAGATCGAGCGTGCGCGAAACCGCGCCTTCGCTCGAATTCTCGGCGGGCACGACGCCGAACTCGGCGGCGCCTGCCTCGACGGCACGGAACACTTCGTCGATCGACAGACACGGCAGCCCTTCGATCGAATGACCGAAATACTCGTGCATCGCCTCTTCGCTATACGTACCGGCCGGCCCGAGAAACGCCGTCATGATCGGACGCTCGAGCGCGCGGCTCGCGGCCATGATCTCGCGCCAGATGGCACTGATATGTTCGTCGACGAGCGGCCCCGCGCTCATCGACTGCAGCCGCGCGATCACCTGCTGTTCGCGCTCCGGGCGAAACACCGGCGCGTTGTAGTGCTTCTTCACCTCGCCCACTTCGAGCGCGATCGCCGCGCGCTGGTTGAGCAGCGCGATCAGTTGCGCATCGATTTCATCGATGCGGTCGCGCAGCGGTTTCAATCTTGAATTGAGTTCGTCGTCCATGCGTGAAACGGCCATATCGAAAGTCGGCGCGCGCGTGCGGCGGCGCGCCGGCTTCCCGTTACCCGCGCCTTCTCAAGCGCGGGACTGTTCGAATTCCAACATGTACTCGACGAGCGCTTCGACGCCCTCGAGCGGCACCGCGTTGTAGATCGATGCCCGCATGCCGCCGACGGACTTGTGACCCTTCAGCTGCATCAAGCCGCGCGCTTTGGCGCCGGCCAGGAAATCCTCGTTGCGCGACTCGTCGGCAAGGAAGAACGGCACGTTCATCCTCGAGCGAGAGCCGGGCTCCACCTTGTTGATATAGAAGTCGCTCGCGTCGATCGTGTCGTAAAGCAGCTTCGACTTCGCGAGATTGCGCGCCTCCATCGCCCGGATACCGCCTTGGCGCTTGAGCCACTTGAACACGAGCCCCGCGATGTAGATCGCGTATGTGGGCGGCGTGTTGTACATCGAATTGTTGGCCGCCACGGTCTTCCATTCGAAGGCCGACGGGCAGATCGCGAGCGAGCGCTCGAGCAGATCCTCACGCACGACGACGAGTGTCACGCCGGCCATGCCGATGTTCTTTTGCGCACCGCCGAACATCACCCCGAATTTGGCAACGTCGAGCGGGCGGGAAAGAACATGCGAGGAGACGTCCGCAACGAGCGGGATATCGCCGAGATCGGGAATATCGAAGGTCTCGACGCCGTGAATCGTCTCGTTCGTGCACAAATGCACATAGGCGGGATCGTCCGAAAGCTGCCACTCGGCGCGCCGCGGCGCGCGCGTGAAGCCGTCCTCCGTCTGCCCGCTCGCCGCGAGATGCGGCGTGCAGTACTTGCCCGCTTCCTTGAACGACTTTTGCGACCACGAACCGGTGATGACGAAATCGGCCGTCTTGCGCGCGCCGAGCAGATTCATCGGCACGATCGCATTCTCGGCCAGGCCGCCGCCCTGCATGTAGAGAATATGGTGGCTGGCCGGCACCTCGAGCAACTCGCGCAAATCGACGAGCGCCTCTTCGTGAATCGATACGAACTCGCGCCCGCGATGGCTCATTTCCATCACGCTCATGCCGCTGCCGCGCCAATCGAGCATCTCGTCGGCCGCCTGGCGCAACACTTCCTCCGGCAACGCCGCGGGACCGGCGGAGAAGTTGAAGACGCGCATCGTTGAAACCCCTGGGGAGTGAGACACGGCGGCGAACACCATTCGATTGGGCCGCACGGGTCGGAAATAGATAATGGCCGTTCGCGCATGTCGCGCAAACGGCCATTATCGCATCGTCGCTCGAAAGCCGCCAAAGCGTGCCCGCTCGGGGAGGCACGCCGGCGGCTTGCCGGCGCCGAAACTCAGGCGACTTACTTGCCCGGCTTGACCGACGTCACTTCCTTATCGGCCTGGTCGCGCGTTGCCTTGATCGATTGCGGCATGTACTTCTGCATCAAGCCGTTCACGACGTCGCGGCCCACCTGGTCCTGGACTTCGATGAACTTGTGACCCGTCGGGCTCTTGTAGAACGTCGTGAGGTCCTTGATTTCCTGCGTCGTGTAGTACTTACCGTACGCATCGTATTGCGCTTGCATCGCGTCGTTGCGGAACGAGTCCGTCGCGAACACCTGGCCCGCGGAGTCGACGAGCTTCGGCACCGCATTCTTTTGCAACGACGGCACGGCTGCCTGCTTTTGCTTGTCGTTCAGCGACTTGTTCTCCGACAGCGCGTCCGAGAGGATCGCCGGCACGAGCTGCTTGGCCTGCATCTGCGCGCTGTTGGCGATGGCGCCGACGAGCTTTTGCGCGTCGATGGCGGCGAGCAGTTCCTTGATCGCAGCCTGCTTGGCCGGATCGTTCGCAGCGGCGGCTGTCGTCGTGGACGGTGCCGAGCTCTGCGTCGACAGAGCCTGCGCCATGGCAAAGGTCGGCACAAAGGCGGCCAGCAGCATCCATTGTTTGAAACGTCGTTGCATCGTCACTCCCTCTAAAAATTAATTCGGTTCCGGCGCTCGATCAAACTTCGCCGTCTTCGCCGTTTGCGTCTTCAGCCGGTGCCGCGTCCACTTCGACATCCGCGTCGGCTTCCGCGATCTGCTGCAGGCCCGAAAGCTTCGTGCCCTCGTCAAGGCTGATGAGTGTAACACCCTGCGTGGCCCGCCCCATCTCGCGGATCTCGGCAACGCGCGTGCGAATCAGCACACCCGTCGTCGTGATCAGCATGATCTGGCTTTCGGGGTCGACGAGCGTGGCGGCCACCACCCGGCCGTTGCGCTCCGAGGTCTGAATCGCGATCATGCCCTTCGTGCCGCGGCCGTGGCGCGTGTACTCCGTGATCGGCGTGCGCTTGCCGAACCCGTTTTCCGTTGCGGTCAGCACCGACTGCTCCCCGCTGCCCGCGACGAGCATCGCAATCACCTGCTGCCCCTCTTCGAGCTGCATGCCACGTACGCCTCGCGCCTCGCGGCCCATCGGGCGCACGTCGTTCTCGTCGAAACGCACGGCCTTGCCGGCATCGGAGAAGAGCATGACGTCGTGCTGTCCGTCCGTGATGGCCGCGCCGATCAGGAAATCGCCTTCGTCGAGACCGACCGCAATGATACCTTTGCGCAATGGTCTGCTGAAAGCCTCGAGCGGCGTCTTTTTGACCGTGCCGAGGGATGTCGCCATGAAGACGTACTTGTCGGCCGAGAACTCCTTGACCGGCAGCACGACGTTGATCTTCTCGCCATCTTGCAGCGGGAACATGTTCACGATCGGACGGCCGCGCGAATTGCGCGAGCCCTGCGGCACCTCGTAGACCTTGACCCAGTAGACGCGGCCGCGGTTCGAGAAGCACAGGATGTGGTCGTGGGTGTTCGCGATGAAGAGCGTGTCGATCCAGTCGTCCTCTTTCATCTGCGTGGCCTGCTTGCCGCGCCCGCCGCGCTTTTGCGCCCGATACTCGGAAAGCGGCTGCGACTTCACGTACCCCGCGTGCGACATCGTCACCACCATGTCCTGCGGCGTGATCAGATCTTCGGTGTTGAGCTCGGTCGCATTGAGTTCGATACGCGAACGGCGCGCGTCGCCGAACTCGGCCTTCACGGCCGCCAGCTCGTCGCCGATGATTGCCGTAATGCGTTCCGGCCGCGCGAGGATGTCGAGCAGATCGGCGATCTGGGCCATCACTTCGCGGTACTCGCCGATGATCTTGTCCTGCTCGAGGCCCGTCAAGCGCTGCAGACGCATCTGCAGGATTTCCTGAGCCTGCGTATCGGAAAGCTTGTAAAGGCCGTCCGCCTGCATGCCGAAGGCCGGGTTGAGCCCTTCCGGCCGGTAGGCCTCGCGCCCGCCCGCGGCTGCATTCTCGGTTTCGGCGCGCGCGAGCATGTCGCGCACGAGCGACGAATCCCAGGCTCGCGCCATCAATTCCTGCTTCGCGATCGGCGGTGTCGGCGCGGCCTTGATGATCGAGATGAACTCGTCGATGTTGGCCAGCGCGACCGCCAGGCCTTCGAGCACGTGGCCGCGCTCGCGAGCCTTGCGCAACTCGTATACGGTGCGCCGCGTCAGCACCTCCCGCCGGTGCGAGAGGAATGCCTGGAGCATTTCCTTCAGGTTGAGCAGCTTCGGCTGGCCGTCGACGAGCGCGACCATATTGATGCCGAACGTGTCCTGCAGTTGCGTCGCCTTGTACAGATTGTTGAGGACGACTTCCGGCACCTCGCCGCGCTTCAGCTCGATGACGACACGCATGCCGCTCTTGTCGGACTCGTCGCGAATATCGGAGATGCCCTCGATCTTCTTCTCGTTGACGAGCTCGGCGATGCGCTCGAGCAGCGAGCGCTTGTTCACCTGGTACGGCAGCTCGTCGACGATGATCGCCATGCGCTGGCCGCGATCGATTTCCTCGAAGTGCGTCTGCGCGCGCATGACCACGCGCCCGCGGCCCGTGCGATAGCCGTCGCGCACGCCGGCCACGCCGTAGATGATGCCGCCCGTCGGAAAGTCGGGCGCCGGCACGATCTCGATGAGCTCGTCGAGGCTCGCGCCCGGATCCTTCAGAAGATGCTGGCAGGCATCGACGACTTCGCCGAGATTGTGGGGCGGGATGTTGGTCGCCATGCCGACGGCGATGCCCGACGAACCATTGATGAGCAGGTTCGGAATGCGCGCGGGCAGGATGAGCGGCTCGTTTTCGCTGCCGTCGTAGTTCGGGCCGAAATCGACCGTTTCCTTGTCGATATCCGCGAGCAGCTCGTGCCCGATCTTCGCCATGCGGATTTCCGTGTACCGCATGGCTGCGGCGTTGTCGCCGTCGACCGAGCCGAAGTTGCCCTGCCCGTCCACGAGCATGTAGCGCAACGAAAAATTCTGCGCCATGCGCACGATCGTGTCGTATACCGCCTGGTCGCCGTGCGGATGGTATTTACCGATCACGTCGCCCACGATACGCGCGGACTTCTTATAGGCGCGGTTCCAGTCGTTGTTGAGTTCGTGCATCGCGTAGAGCACGCGCCGATGCACGGGTTTGAGGCCGTCCCGAACGTCGGGAAGCGCACGTCCGACGATTACGCTCATCGCGTACTCGATGTACGAACGGCGCATTTCCTCCTCGAGGGAGATGGGCAGAGTCTCTTTGGCGAATTGATCCATTATCCGTATCTTTTCGGGGCGAAGGCGAACCGGGAGCCGGTTGCCCGCCAACCCGGCATCGGGCGCCGGGCATCACGCGATTCTAGCATGCCGGGCGGGGCCGCCCCGAGTGCGCACATACTCCCCCAGCGGGGCAACGGCAAGAGGGCGCCATAGCGTCGATTTAGGGCCGTCGCGAGGCAAATTTTTCTTTTCCGCTGGCACGCATCGTGCGGGTGCCAACCGCTCGGAGAAGCCCGCCCCGCTTACCTGTTGCGGACGCACCACAATAAAAACGGGAGGCTCCAGGCGGCGGGATTTTTTTTTCGTAAGAAGGGAACGATATGGCAAAATGCCAACGCACTTGGTTAGACGCTGCTCGAAGTGTCCGCATGGCGTGGCGTTTTTTGTGCCGCACCAATGTTATACTTCGAGCAATGTATGACTTGTCTTCGTCATCCAGGCTCGCAGTAAACCTGCGGTAATCTCAAATTCGAGAGGAGAAATATGAATAAA